>JANZZA010000290.1 GCA_026419655.1 Armatimonadota bacterium
AGATGTGTATAAGAGACAGCCTTTGTGGCCCTGTATAAGTCAACACCGGGTTTTGGACAGACCACCAGGGTGATTGTCCAGGCCTTACCCTTTCCTGCCCGAAACAAAATCCTGAGCAAACTGAATAGTCCCGCCTTTTGGGCGCAGCCGGAGGGAAAAGGTCGGGCGCAGGTAGTTGTACGCTTTCTTTGCCCTGCGTAAGCCAGCACCAGCCCTTGCAGCAGCGCGTAGGAAGCTAAAAGGGGAGCAGAAAGGGGACGGGGGTTTTGCGATGTTGTACAGGTGCAGGCAGCGAACGGCCACGATGAATAGCCCTGGCCGCGGTGGCCAGTTATCAGCCTGGGGGAGCGTACTTGGGCCGTCCCCTAAACCCCTGCCCACATGAACTTCCCGACGACTGGCGGCTCATGCACCCGGCGGCCTACTTGGTTCCCTGGCCTGTATGGATTTCTTCATGGCCCAAGCTGGCCGCCTGATCGTAGCAAATGCATCCCCGGCCCACGTAGCTTCTCCTTCCCCAGGCCGCAAACAGGCCCATTGAGATACTGCACTTCCCTGCCCACGCGGATTGGCCGGCAAGTGGAGAGAACAAAATGACTGGGCCCATCCATCTCCCCTGCCCCCATGGATTTATCGCCCAGAGAGGGTCAGGTCAGGCCGGGCACATTGGGGTTGCCCCCACCCAGATGGATTCCCCACCGAGGTAGGGGGCCTTTGCGAGGCCCTCAGCGTTTCAAGGGGCGGCCAAAACAAAGTCCCGAGGCAGAAAAACGGAGAAGACATTACAATAGGTTTTGAAAAAGCCTACTCCGATTAGGCGCGGGGTGCATGGACCAGACCATGGACGCACGGACGCTGCGAGTGCTTGAGTTTCCGAAAATCCTGGAGCGGTTGGCGTCAGAGGCATCCACGACGCTGGGGGCCACTGGGTGCTTATCTGTGCGGCCGCGGAGCGACCGGGGTTGGATTGAGCGCCGCCTAGAGGAGACGTCGGAAGCACGGGCATTACTCGGCAACCTTGGCAGCCCGCCCTTCGGCGGCCTGACCGACGTGCGGGGGCTGCTGGAGCGGGCGCGAAAGGGCAGCCCGCTGACTGAGGCAGAATTGCTGGCGTTAGCCGACGCGGCCGCCGCCTTGACGCGCCTGCGCGACTACTATCATCGCGGCCGGGAAAATGCACCACGGCTGTGGGTTATCGCCCAGCGTCTGGGTGACTACTCCGACCTGGAAACCACCATCCGCGCAGTCATTGACGACGAGGGCCAGGTACGGCCTGATGCGTCGCCAGAACTGGCGCGGCTCAACCGTGAAGTGCGCCGAGCTGAGGAGACCCTGCGCTCCAGGATGGAGGCGATACTTCGGCGCGAAATCAGCCGTGGCACGCTTCAGGAGCCGGTGATTGTGCAGCGGGCAGGGCGCTGGTGCCTGGCGGTGCAGGCAAGTCAGCAGTCGCGCGTGCAGGGCATCCTCCACGACCGGTCGGATACAGGTGCTACAGTATTCCTGGAGCCAGCGGAGGCTGTGGAGCTGGGCAATCGCTTGCGTGAGCTGGATATTGCTATCCGCCAGGAAATCGCCCGGCTTCTGGCTGAGCTTACGGCGCAGGTGGCGTCAAGAGCCGAAGACCTGCGGCGAGATTTGAGGACAGCCGCCGTGCTTGATGTGGCCACGGCGAAGGCGCGCCTGGCCCAGCGTATGCTGGCAAACCGGCCCTCGCTGAGGAGCGACGGATACCTGGAGCTGCGCCGGGCGCGCCACCCCCTGCTGACAGGGGAAGTGGTGCCCAACGACATCTGGATTGGCCGCGACTTCACCACCCTGGTCATTACCGGCCCAAATACAGGCGGCAAGACCGTGGTGCTCAAGACCGTGGGACTGCTGACGCTGATGGCTCAGGCCGGCCTGCACATACCGGCCGGGCCAACGAGCCAGGTGAACGTCTTTGACCACGTTTTCGCCGACATTGGCGACGAGCAGAGCATCGAGCAGTCGTTGTCTACCTTCTCCTCTCACATGACCCACATAGTGCGTATCGTCAACCAGGTGGCCGCCAGACGACGGCGGCCGGGTAATGAGGAACCTTCCGCGGTGCCAAGCACGGACCACGCGAAATCAGCCGCGCCCGCAACGGGCACGCACGACACTGGTCTCACCCCTTCAAATGCTGAAGCAGCGAAGAGCGACGACGGTACCGCCCAGCACCGTCACGCTGCGGTCAACGCCCTTGTCTTGCTGGACGAAATAGGAGCGGGCACAGATCCGGCTGAAGGGTCGGCCCTGGCGCGTGCGCTGCTTGAGGAGCTTCACGAGGCTGGCTGCCGCACCATCGCCACCACGCACTATAACGAGCTCAAGACTTTCGCCTATCAGCGCAAGGGCATGGAAAAT
>JANZZA010000295.1 GCA_026419655.1 Armatimonadota bacterium
GGCGCCTGGCATCAGGAAAAGAAACCGCACGTAATCGCCGGCCATCACGTTGGGGTTGTTAAGCAGGCCGGCCGCGGCAGCATGAACTATAGAGCCGTCAGCATTTGAGCCGGTCTTGGGATGGAAGGGCAGGCCCACCACGTAACTCCATGGCGAGATGCTATAAAAGCTTTCGTCCACAGGCCGATACTCAAGCGGGGCGTTCACCGGATGGCCGGTTGCGTTCCACGGATCGGGGCACCTGCCAGGGTTGCTTGGCGAGGAGACAACATTGGTTGAATAACCGCAGTAGGAACATACCCAACGGCCCCTCACCTTGGACATGTTCTGCTGGAGGGTGGAATCCGTAATCACGAAAGGCTCATTTGGTTGAGCCGGCGTGTGGTGGTGAAAGGTCCTGACCTCCCACGCCGGTCGCACACACCCGCCCACCAGAGCCGCAGCGACCAGTCCAATTGTCGTAAGGCTCGCCGTCCTCATACCCCGCAGCATCTCCGTACACCTGGACACCCGTGAGGCCCAAGCCATGGCGGTACTTTTCATCAGTTCATCACCCGGTGCGCATACACCGGATAGATAAGCGGATCGGGCCAGTCTGGCCCGTAGGGGTCGGGAATAATCCTGCGCCGGTCAATGACGTGCTGGTCGTTTGCCGGGTCGGGAGGCTCTTCGCCACCATCGTTGGTTTCGACCTCGAAGACCTCCGCCGTGGTTACTACGCCCGTCTGCCCCAGCGCACGCTTTGTCAATCGCTCCACGAGGCCGGCGGAGTTAGCAATCAGCCGCCGGCCCGTCGGCAGAAGCTCCACGCTGGTGGGTACAAAGCGCTTCTCCAAGGGACGAGCCGCCCCCGGCATGGCGATGCTCGACCATGGCGTCAGCCGATAGCACGGGGACGCAGCGGCTCCACCCTGGACGCGGAAGGGGTTCTCGGCCAGTATCCACACCGGCACGTCCGGCCCGTGAGCGGACGGTATCGGGCCAGGCGCCGTGCCGTAGCTGACGCGGAATTCAAAAACTCCTGCTCCAGGGTCGCGGCCCGTGTAGCCCCCGCCGTCAAAGGCTGTCCACCATCGCTGCCCGGCCCGCCACGCGCTTGCCCGCCCCTGATACTGCATGCAGGCCACGTCAAGATAAACCACGGCGCCAAGGCGACGCAGGCAAACACCCCGCAGCCCGGCGAATTGGAGCGGGTCGAACTTGGTCCCGTCAGGGCTGTACAGCCATGACCACAGTGACCAGTCGTAGCTCCCCGGAGCGTTGTTAGGATTCCACATTGGGGTAGCCGGTGGTGGGTCCATGACCAGCGTGCCGTTTGCGTCCCGACCTATTACCACAAGCCGCGACAGATTGGGCGCGCCACACAGATAGCCCACCACAGTTCCGTCATCCGGCCGACGTATGAGCTCCACCTGGGTATAATGTGCCCTTACGCGCCGCGTCGGGTCGGCAGTCTCCCGCACATACTCAGGCGTGAGGTTGACAACCAGGTGGCGCTGGCCCCACCCCACTCTCCCGCCACCCCACTCCCACCACGTCCGCACAAGCACCACCCGGTCATTACCACTGTCGGCAATCACCGTATTGGTCACCTGGGTGACCCCCGCCGGCCCGTTCCCGTCGGGGTCTCCCACTGTCTGGTAGCGCTCTGCGTCCGTCGGCCGCAACAACCGTAGCTCCGTATTCGAGGCGCTCGAATAGTAGTTGCAACCAGTGTCGTCCAGGGGCCAGACCACCTGACCAGATGGGTCAACTTCGACAACGCGGTTATTGCCGGTGTCCACGATGAGCAGGTTGCCACTGGGCAGAACCTCGGCCTTCGCCGGATGAGCCAGCGGGAGGGGGATCGGCGCGTCCTGCGTCGGATCCTGGCCGCGCTCCCATGACTCGGTGCCCGTCATGACGCCGATGACATCCTGGCCCCTGCAGCGCAGGATCCGGCTGCCCTCGACTATGAGCGTTTCTCGCGACCGCAGGGCACTTACGAAGCCGATCTGCAATCCCTGGGAAGAATTGCTCATGACTCGGCTGCCGATGAGCAGCCCGTCGCAGGTTGCCGCCGGCGAGCCTGTAGTGGCGGCTATTTGCCCGGGCGCGGCCTGAAATGCCCCCAGCCGGGCCGCCTCAGCCAGATGCCCGCGCACCAGGCCCGTCGCGGGGTCCCAGAGCAGACTCAGCAAGGTCTCATTGGCACTCAGCCCGCCATCGGGCACGTCAAAGGCTCCACCTGCGCCCGGCCAGCCCTCGGTTCCGAGATGTATGTCCGTACCGGCCAGCACTACCGAAGATGCCGACGGCCCAAAGCCATAGGGCACCTCATGTTCTTCTGGCGGCATAGGCGGCGCTGGCGAAGGAGGGGCATTTGCGGGACTGCCCACGCCGAAGAACCCCCAGTCGTTGTCAAAACCCACGTAGTGCACCCGCAATACCATCCCCGGCACCAGTGGCGCGCCGTTTACGGTAGCGTTCCTCAAGTCTATCCAGCCCCGTGGGATGAGGTCCTGCCCCAAATAGGTGACCGTCGGCTCGCCCGGGGCCCAGCCGGTCACTGACAAGCCCTCGACCGTCTCAATCTGCACCGAATTCGCAACAACCGGGTAGTGGCGCAGCTTTATTAAGTCCGGCATATAGTCAAACCGGGTCATGGGAGGGACAACGTAAAGCTCATCTGAATGGTCAGCCCCAGTGGTGTCGGTCCAAGTAACAAGAATAGGGCGCCCGTAGATATGTTCTGGCCGCTGCGAGGACCCGGCCCGTATCCGCCAGGCTTCTCGAGCGTCGAAAGTTATCGTCGCGTCCCCATAGCTCACGGTATATTGCGTGGGGTCTACCTGGGGCAGCCCGGTTGCTAACAGGTTCACCGTGACCGTGGAACGGGGCTGTATTCCCACACCGGGCGCCAGGCCAGTATACGAACCGAGATTCACGGTCAAGTCCGGCTCCGCCCGCAAGCCAAGTACGCACGGGGCCAGCCCGCCTCCACCATTGGGCTGAAAGACAAGAGCAGCCACTACTGTGTCCCGGTTAGCGCCGGGTGCCACCTCGGTTCGCGCTTCCGGAAAAACGAACCCAAGCGCCGCCGGCATCTCGCTGATTGGGTCAAAACGCCACTCCCGGAAAGCCGCCCCCAGGTCCTGCGAGACGACCCGCGCCGTGGACCTCGCCCCAGGGTCAACGTCCCGCCCCTGGGCGTCGCTGTCGGGCAGGCTCGTGACGGCGTAGAATCTGTTGTCGCGCACCGCCGCGGGGGTCACTCGCCGCTCCTGGTCCCCATTTACCGCCAGCCACGGGATTGTGCCCGGCAGCCAGTGAACCTCATTCTGCGAACCGTTGTTATAGTTACACAGTACCTTGACGCCCATCGGCGGCCGCAGAGGGTTGTCAAAGGGCGGCGTGGCAGAGGTAGCCGATAGCAAGTAACGCGCCCGATGGGGCTTCAGGATTATGGTCGTGCCCGCCCTGTCCAGCACGTCCCCACCGCCAAGAGTCAACGACGACGAATCCTGTCGCACAATGCTTTGCACCGACGTTACGTTTCCGCCAGAAACGGTAATGTGGTAGTAGCTCTTGTTCAACAACCCGTAATTCCAGCCGCTACCGGGGTCGTAGTAAGCTGGAGTAGGCACCAGCGCGAGGTCCCAGCCGCCCTGCCGCCGCTGATACTCGTTGTCCCATGGGTCGGGCGTGTTCACGCAATGCCACGCGCCCACAGGGTCAAACACGTACTGAATGAAGCTGCGTCCTATCCGCAGTGGGCTATTAGGATGAGCCGGGTCAAACATGCGCCCGGCCGCTGTGGAGACGTGCATTACGGCTGCGCTGACGTTGTTCTGGTCTTCATAGGCGAGGAGGCTCACATCGTCTGCCCGCCGCGTGGTTGTCGTTATGACCGGTATTACACCCGGATCGGGCGGTATCTGCCGCGGCCGGCCAGCAGCCCTGGGGTCCTGCGGAAAAACACCGGCCACCCAGAGCGGCTCTGCAAAGGGCGGCAACAAGTTCTGCCGTTCCGTGTCATCAGCGTCCACAGGGTGAGGAACGCCGTCACGGTCCAGGTCGGGATCAGGATAGCACCAGTAATAAAGTGGAGTGACCGACGGCGCAGCCAGGAACTGCAGGTTGATGCACCATGCCCGGCCGTAAGTGCCATCGGCCAGCCAGTTGGCGGATGGCGGTTCCACAGGCCCTCCTGGCGACTGACGGTCCCCGGGCGCCGGCACCAGGTCCTCGTCGTACTCCGAGCACACAAAATACACCCAGCCATCTCGCACCACAGGCGTGGAAATGTCGCGCACCTGCGCAGGATTGGGATTGTTCTGGAAGTCATTCCACAGAACGTCAAAGGGCGATACCGGAAAGGCTCCCCGCAAGGCACCTGTCTCGCCATCCACCGCTGCCACGCAGCCGGTGCCCAGTCCGCCACCCTGGCTCACAAAGGCTACCAGCACAACAAAGGTGCAGAGCGAGCGGTCGGCCCGCAGTATATGAATCGGCAGGTCAGCCACCGTCGGCCCAGCCCATCGCGGCGTTGCGTCGGTTATCCCGCTCGGCCCCGCCAGGTCATTGAGGTCTCGCCACCAGACCAGGTCGTACGGCAGGCCGAGAGAGTAGTCCGGCAAGCCATCGTCAGCACTTCCGTCGCCGTCCAGGTCCCGCTCGGGCCTGGCGTCAAAGCAGAACAGCCGCGCGGGCGTCGTAGTACCACCGACATCGTCACTAATCAGGGACACAACATATATGCGCCCGTGAGCCACCGCCGGCGCTGCCAGCACTGGCCCTATCTTGCTCGCGGCAGCCTCCGCATCGTCAACTGGGGGCAGGGGATACTGCCAGGCAATGTCCAGCGGGGGCGTGGCAGCACTGCGCGCCTCGGCTACTCCAGAAGCGGACCGCCTGCTGGTTTCCCATGCCCCGCCCCAGGCCAGAACGTTATACGCAAACTTCACATCGGGCGTCTGGTACTTGTCTGGCCCCTTGGCCCCCTGTACGTACCATTCCTCGACATCCTGGCCGATATTTATAGCAGATACGATAATATGCCCGTCCCCGTACTGGCAGGTAGCTACTGCCGGCGCAGCCCAACCCGAGGTCAGGTCACGGGTGGCAAGAATAACGTGTAGCTGCTGGTCGGTGTCGCCAGGATTACGCAGCAGAAGGTGATACCCATCGCAGGCTGCTCCGGGGGCGGGCGCGTCACCTAAAAGCCGGACCTCGTCTGAAGAATCCGGGTAGTTGGGATCCATGGAAAGAGCAAAGGGACGCACAAATAGCTCACTGTTTGGGTCGCCCAACGGGTCGTCAACGGCGGCAGGGTAAGGGTCGCGATACAGGTTGGCCGGTCCAACAGGTGGCACAAAATCAAAGGGCGGAAGGACAGGGCTTCTAAGGTACCGCGGCGGCGCCCACTGAGGCTCTACGACGGTGGCGAAAAAATTCGGCCCAACCCCACCGCTATCTATCCACAGGGTAGTTCCGGAACGCACAGCTTCAACCAGAGCCAGCCGCAAAGGAGGCGATGTCAGCAGACCTTTAGAGGCTATGTAAATAAGGTCGAACTCCTTCAAGCGCGGCGCCGATTCTGCCGTAAGGCTTACTTGCCAGTATTCAGGCATGAGCTTATTGGTAGGCACAAGTTGCGGTGTAAAGCGCGGGGCAAGCGGATTCTCCAGCTCCCATCCGGCCGGCTTGAGAGGGCAACGCTGCAGAGCAATAAAGAAGTTGGGATTCTCGTTGGTGCCACTGAGGGGAACCAGGATGCAAACCCGGAATACTTTGCGCGTTGTGCTCAGGTCCACACCGGCCGCGGCGACAGTATCGCTTACTAGCAGTATTGCTAGAATTGCTGGAACCAAACGGATCGCGACCCGCATAGGGACCTACCTCCACCGGCGCGGTGGCGCCCCGCGCCTCAGAAAGCTTCGCCGAAGAAAATGAGGTCCGGACATACCGGCAGCACGGGCACCCGCGGCATATTCCACGCCACGGGGATATCCGCAGAAGGGTTGTAGAGAGGGTCCAAATTGGACACGCGCACGTTGCCTACCAGCGAAGTAGGTGGCTGGTCCCGGCCTGCTCGCAGGCTCTCGTCGTATTCGTAGCGGATGCTGGACCAGCACAGACGGTCAAGTGCAGGCCAGACAGGGTACGCCCATTTGTCCGTCCAGTCCCTTACCGCTGCCGGTGGCGCCGTATAGTTCTCCACGATTGTCCCGCGCACCGTTATCTCGTAGTTGTATCTCTTGTACTCCACTGAATCGGCGACGCCGTCCTGGTCTAGGTCCACCCGCTTTGCATCCGGGTCAAAGTAGTCCCCCGGCAGGACGAACCAGCAGCCCTCCTGCGCGTAGATAATCGCGTTCACACGGGCCTTGAGCGTGCCTACGGGGCGAGGGACCGGCGGATTGCCGATGTTTTCCCAGTCCTGCAGCTTCCACCGCTTCACCCAGTAGTCCGTTGCTCCGAGGCCCACGCGAGGGTCACGCTGGAAAAGGGAAATGACGTTGGACTGCCCTGGCGACGGGTCTAGCCCAGGTATCTTGTTGTTGGGGTCAACCAGGTACAAAGGCCACCTCGTCGTTGCCCAAACCGGAGCCACGGCATTCACGGAAGCTGCGGACGGCGGCGTGCCCGGAGATAGCAGTGCGAAGGTGTAATAGCTGGGGGCCGTAGGTACTCCGTCAAAGTCGTAGGGACCGTACAGCGATGCACTGCCGATAGTCATGCCCACACCCGAAGGCCCCGGAGGAGCAGCGGTGTGCTGAATGACGAAATCCGTGCGAATCCGATTGGGGGTGACAGCACCATAGCAAAAGCTGGTCCACAACAGCCCCATCCCCGCCGCCAGATTCCAGTGCATCTTGTCCGCGTCGGGATTGGCCGGGTCATCTGGCACCGCCGGCACCATGCCGCTGGTAAACTGCGGCACAAGCATCGTCGTGTTCAGGCAAACATGGTCTCGCGCCAGCAGCGCAATCTTCGTATCGTCCTCGGCCACTACGTTAGGGTCAACGTCCCTCGGCGATAGTATCTGGCCGTCAATGTAAATCGTCCCGCCGGAAACGATTGTAATGTTGTAGTCCCTACCGGGGGACTGATTGGCGCCGCGCCTGGGCAATATTCCTCTGACCCGCAAGTTCCCTTCCGCGAAGATGACCGCATTGGGCCACCTGGGATAATCGCGATACATCACGTTGAGGCCAGAGTCTTCTCCGTCGGCGCGCCGCCAGCGCTTGTCGTGCCGCACCAGCTTTATCCCTGGCTCGCCCCGCACATGCCCCGGCCACCAGATTGCCCCCGGCGCCGTGGGCGGAGCATTAGGGTCAGTTACAATCGTCGGCCGGGGCTGCCCGGGAGCCGTCGCAGCCTCCAAGACCGCATCTTCAGTCGGGTAAAGCTCCACCTCAACCCCGGGCGGAACGTAAAGCGTATGGAGGGCATTCCAGCCGCTGTCGGCCGCCCTTGGGTCGCCGCTCGGGATTTGCCGCAGCCAGTCCTCGATGAGGCTCTGCAAGTCGTGGCTGCCGTCGGCCCTGACGAACTGCACATCTTCGGCATTATCCACGTAAATGCCGCGGCCGTGGCCAAGCTGACCAACCTTCACGCGGCTGCCGGGTGCGTCCGGCAACGGCACGAGGTCGGGAAGCGGCGGCGAGTACTCGTAGGGCGGAGCATCCTTGGTTAGCGCCCGATAGCGGTCAGCGCCCGTGCCGGGGTCCGTGGCAAAGATGTCTGGCGGTGAAACCGGCCTGACGAACCTTGGGCGCCCGTTTGTGTCCACACCCTCCACCCCGTCCAGCACTCGGCCTTCATGGGTGTCGTACTGACTATCCCTCGACTCTCGTATAAGCTGCCAGTAATCCACCTGACCATCCCCGTCATCGTCCCACGACACCGCGGCGCTCTGTGCCCACACGCCACCTGCCCCTGGCACCGGGTCCGTGATCCCGCCCCTGACTTCAATGACGTCATCTCGCAGGTAGCCGCCTGGTGCCCGGGGCGACAAGAGAATCCGGAACTGGTTACTCGAAAGCGACGGGTCCAGAAGAGAACCCCCAAAAGGATTACCGCTTAGGTTTCCGCCTATCAGTTGCAGTTTCGTATCCACCCGCACCGGCCCGTTGAACTCGCTTACCAAATACTCCCCACGTTCTGTCACGGGCACCTGGCCTGGAGGGGACTGAGTATCCACCTCAACCACGCCTGAACTGTCCATGTCAACCCAGGGATAGCTTCCCAGATGAGCCGTCCGGCCCGTCCGGTGGCGGTCGGTCACCCACCTCAGATAATCCGTCAGGCCGATGGGCTTGAAGGCCACCAGCCGGCGCATAATCGGGGTGCGCCCCTCAACCACTCCGATGGCTTCTATCCTGATGAAACGGCTAAGTGGCTCTTGCGAGTACCCTTCAGAGGGCTCGAAGGGGGGATCCGGGTCGTAGGTCACGCGCAGCAAGACGTGGCCACGGCCCATAGTGAGGAGATCGGCACCTGTGGAAGAAGGAACGGGATACCGAGTGAAGCCCAACCGCTGCAGGTATCGCCCCGTCAAGCCTTCCGTGTATTGCGTGAAATATCCGCGAGCGATCTCTTCGGGCAGGTAGTAGTCGTCTTCGGTGTACTGGTTACCGTCCGGGCCCCAAAAATCTGCGTCGTAGACACCCGTGGTTACGTTGTAACCGGGCGGCAACGGCGGCCGCCAGTCGGCCCCCAGGGGGCTATGGGTAAGCATATAATCTGCGTAGCGGATGCCAGCTTCGGCCAGAGCCCGCGCCATGAGCATATCGCCGTGCCGCACTGTCTGGTACTGGTTATAAGAAACAATTGCAACAAACAGGCTGCCCAGCAGCAGGATTGCCATCATAAGCAGCACGGCGACGAGAAGCACCTGGCCGCGCCGCGGGGAAAAGCCGCCAATCAGGCCTGCCAGGGGACCAGGCCCACCACGCACCGGGCTGGGCCCTTCTCGTCCAACTCTGTTCACGGCCCCGGCGGCCCCCCTAAAGCGCATTGTGTATCACCACCCGGTCGCGTCCCTCGACCCGGTGTACCTTTACGCCCTGCGGCAACCTTAGCACCGCCGGGGTGCCACCCGTCGCTTCCAGGTCCACATAGGACGCCAGCGTCAATGCTAGGTTTACAACCCACTTCGTCGAATAGTCCGCCCGGACGATGTCATCCTCGCCTGTGTTGGCGTCGAAGTTCCGCCGAATCGCGTACCGTAGCTCCACCACGAAGCCGGATAAGCTATATCCAGGAAGCGCTGAGCCCACAAACCAGTCCGGGCTCGGGGGATTGTGCCTGTTGAACCGCACCTGCGCCGAAGTCCCGTCGGTGGAAAGAATTGGGCAAAACTGCCACGGCCCTATTTTCTCCTGATCATAGGTGTAAGTACGCTCGAAATCGTAATAGTAGTCCAGGCTCGAAGCCCCGGAGGAATAGGTCAGTCGCAGACGTGCTCCGATCGAGTGGTCTATTATCTTGGCCGGTCCCCTGGCACCATTCTCCGTTGGGTCTACAACGTAAGCGACCGGCGCACGCACCGCCGGCGCCCATGCCTGTGCGCCGCTGTCCGCGTACACGGGATATGCACGTGCAGTTCGCGGCGGGCGCCGCAATGCACCCGATCCGTCGTACTCATCCGCGTCAATCCGCAGGAAATAGTACGCTCCGGGCTGCCTGCCTAAGTCAAAGAGTATGTTCACCGTCTGCGGCTCCGCGAAGTTCACCACCCCGGCCGCCGAGTCCCACTTCAGCGACAGGTCCGGGTCCATAAGTGTCCCGTCATACGTGTCGGCGTACACCTGCAGAGCCCCCTGCAGACGCCGGTAAACCACTATTCGCGGGTCTATCTCGGCCCCCAGCATCGCCAGGTCCAACCCGAAGCGCCGCGTGCCGTCGTTCTGGGTGCCCAGCCAGCCACCCATGGACGCCCGATAAACCGCACCGTCAGATGACTGCTGCAGCAGCTCTCCACAAACCCGCTGGGACACAAACTGAACTGCGTCCGTAATGTAATGAAGAGGCTGAACGGGAGGGCAATTAGGACATTCCTCCACATAGCCAGTCCACGCGCTATGACAACCTTCGCAGACCGAAAGCGTAGGGGGCAGATCGACGTCGGCTCGCGGTGTCAGAGCATTCTCAACTTGCTCCTGCCCCTCAGCCCACTTCCAAGCGCCATTTTGGCGCACCACGTAGCCTTCTTGCCGAAAAAGGGCGAACGGGTTGTCCGGTGCATGGCGCTGGTGACGCTTGACCAGATGGATCGCGTACCTGACGGCCCTGATGGCTGGCACAGTCTGGCCGTAGTCCGCTAGGTAAACTTGCCCGATTTCCGGCCGAAGCGGCAGCAACGGCGCACTGGTTCCCTGGTGCCGTGCCGCCGGAACGAATACCAGCGTGTTGTAATCTACCACCTTGCTGTTTGCAGGCTGGCCGTCTATCGAGCTCACCGTATAGACGACTGGGTCGAAGACGTACACAGCCTCGGCCAGGTCTCGCTTCATCTGCTCCAGCGCCAGGCGCACGGCGTCCTGCATGACCACGTGCCGCCGCCCGCGGCTGACCAAATTCAGCCCGCTAATCATCGGCGCAAACAGCAAGCCGAAGAGGATGACCATGACTGCCAAAACGACCAGGACCTCAACCAGGGTGAAGCCAGACCGGCCAGTCCGGGGCCTTCCGCTTGCCACAGGCCTATCATGCCAAATTCTTTCTCGGGCCACTTGCCGGTACCTCATCCGCGTTCCTCTGCCTCAGTCCTCGGGCCTCACGCGCCACGTCTCAGTGGGCGCCACGCCGGCGTCATGCATTACCGATTCGCCCTTCACGAGCACTTCGCCGCCCCAGAAAAGCACGTGATAGGCCGGCTCACCTTTCCGCTTGACGCTTTTCGCATGATGCGGGCACCAACAAACCACTGCCGTGTCGTCTATTTTCCAGGTCGGCAAGTACAAAGGCTGGGTCGCATCGCTGGGGTCTGGCGATGCCAACTGGCGATGATAATCCGGGTCACCTGGCCCAGCCCCGCGGTAGGGCATGTAAGTGAACTTGGCCAAAACGCCAACCGGATTGCCATTGTGAGCCTTCGCGTCGGGATCGAGGGAGTCATAGCTATGGTAATACCTGACATCCTTGCTCTTCACAGGCATCATTGTTTCCAGGTCGCGAACGTGAGCCGGGCAGTGAAGCGTTACCTCCTTGTTCAGGTAACCTGACGTATATAGACGATACAGGCCGCCATAAGAATCCCTTGACGGATTCGGGTTATTCGGGTCTGGGGTTGGATCGTACGGTGGCGGGACCGCACGCTCGTCCAGCCAGTACATCTTCAGGGCCTGATGGATTGCGTGCAGCGCAGAGGCACAAGCCATCATCCGGTTGCCGTCCCGCAGGCTTTTGCCAACCGGGAAAACGAGGACCATCAGGATAACGGCGATAGCTATAACCGTCAGCAGCTCCACTAAAGTGAAGCCCCAACCGGCGCCACCATAAGCACTATTAAACCGGTTACGCCCCTTTTCCAATTTCATATCGCCTCCGCTGGGGGCACAATGCTTTCTATTTCGTACGTCGCCAGCCGGCCCGTCGGCGTCCGCCACCAGGCACGCACCCGCAGCGAGACCCCTCGCACCGCTCGAATCTCAATCACACATCGCTGGTTCAGCCTACACATTGCCTCATTTCCAGTCGAACTAGCACCAAGCGTGTGCAGCTCTCCGCAAACCATCCGTGGCTGAACTTGTCCGTTGGTCACATCCCCGTCCGCGTCGTACAGGTAGTCCACAGCCACAGTGTGACCGACATTGGACACACTGAACACCAGATCCGTCTCTATCTCCCCGGGGGCTACCGCCCGGTCGCGCCTCCCGTACTTTTCGAAAAGCAACGACGTTCGCAGGGGCGGCCCAGCCACAAATGGCGCGACGTCCTCGTAAAACACCGTTGGCGGCTTGTACACCATGATGGTGCCTTGGTCGAGGGTCCTGTAATAGAAGCGCAACTTGTGCCCCAGAGCCTCTCTCGGAACACGCAGCGTAACCTGCCCGGTGCGCAGGGCCTCAGCATCAGGTGGAGCCACGCCAGCACCGTCGTAGTAAAGGTTGAGGGTGACTTCATCCACAGCCACCACGTGCACCGGAACCGTCTGGGCACCTTCGCTAACGTCCATGAGTTTGTCCAGGCCACCCCACCCAAGGCGCACCCTCACAAGTCGCTTATCCGCGTCGTTCGGGTCAGGCTGGGCCGTGAACTCGCCGAGGTTGTATTCTTCCATCATGTACAGGTCCCGGCCGCCGTCTGCATTGCACCGCAACCTATATGAGACCACAACTACCTTCCCGGCGTCCTCGGCGTTGAAAACAAGGCCGGCCCCACATGTTGGCTCAATGCCCACCTCTCCCGCAGCCGGTGCATTCCCACCAACAAAGGTCATCCTCTTCAGGCCAAGGCAGCGGGCCGACCCTGGCAGCACGGACGCAAACACCGGCTGACCGCTGGCCGCCGCCCGCGTTGCAGACACGTAGGCTGTTTTCGTCCCGGGCTGAGGACCAGCTTGTAGTTCTACTGTGTCGGCCTGAACCCAGTGAGTCTCACCGTTCAGGTGCACCCAGCCGTAGTCAACTCGTATCGCGTCATAATCGTCGGGCACCCAGACCCGGCCCGCATCGGTGCCAGCCCACTCAAGAAAGAAGCGGCCCGACGGAATGCCATCAGACGGCAGAAAATTCATGGGGTCCAGCCGCTCGGCCACGTAGCATTGAAAAACTTCGCTCTGGCGGGCCCAGTCTGTATCCAGGAGCCCTTGCATGACCGGCATCAAAACGTAGTCTTCGTTGGGCACAGGATTCTGCGGCTGTCGCGCAGGTATCCTTCCCCACTCACCCAAAACCGCAGTCAGGTCATCCCGCGAGTTAGGCGTGCTGGGATCGTAAGTATCGGGGTCCTTAGGCTTCGAGTCTGGGGCAATATCGCCAGTGAGTTCATAGCCGGTAGGGTCGAAAAGGTATACCGCGAAAGCCTGCGGCAGGGTCCAGGAGGCCTGGCGAAGAGCTTCCAAGCGGCCTTCGACCATGCGGGCGAACTGGGTGCGCTGCTGATCTGCCGAAATGGCGCCCAGGAGAGTCGGGAACCCCTTTGCCACAGCCCACACACCAACCAGCAATATGACCATCGCCACCAGCAGCTCCACCAGGGTCATGCCGGCGTGCAGCCCAGCACGCGCAGGGCGGGCTGTAAATACTTCTCGCCGCCCGCCCGTCCTCACCTGCGCTACTACCCCTTTTGTGCTGCAGTCCTTCATCCGCATCCGTCGTCCTCACCACTACCAGTTTACCCGCTCTGCTGCGGCCTTCTGCTCGCGCCGTTCAGTACCGCTGATGCACCCAGCCGCTGACCTTCTGCTGCGGATTCACCCTGCTAGTTACGGTCACGTCGAGATTATCCCGGTCGGTGACCACGACGTCGCCACCAAGTCGGGCAACTATCTCCTTATTGCCGTGCTTTCGGTGGTGAGGACAGTGAACCACAATGGTGTTGTCCGGCGCGTAACGGTTCATCAGACGGGGACAATGACGCCAATGCATCCCTTCCTCACTCAGCCACCAGGGCAGCGGATCGCCGAACTCCGGCCCTATGAAGGCCCCTCCTCCCGTCCAGTTGTACACGTAGAACTTATCGTACCCTCCAGCACCGTCCGCAGACCAACTGCCATCCTGCATGCGCTGCCCGTAGCCGAAGTAGTTGTAAAGACGGTTTGTCAGGTAGGTATAGACCCCGTCCGATTCGATATGCCCGCTGGGATTGGGCAGGAACACCACAAGGTCAATGTCTGCATTGTAGCTGCTGTAGAGCTGTTCTTTGGCTTCTTTTTGCCGCTGCAGCGCACGGGTGTCCTCAGGGCAAATGAATATAGACAAGTCGCTAATGTAATCCGGATAAAGAGCACTTATCCCGCCTGTGAACCTCTTCGAGGCAATGTCGTAGCTTGGCCACTGCGGATAGGCCCGATAGTCCTCAGCGTACTGCTTTAGCGCCGTGACAATCTGGTGCAGATGACTGATACACTTGGTCTGCCTGGCTTTTATGCGGGCCGAAGAAAAAACCGGAAACAAGATCGCTACGAGGATAGCGATGATGCCAATGACGACCAGCAGCTCAATGAGTGTAAAGCCAGCACGTCGCATGCCCCTCATGCTGTTACCTCCTCCGGCGTCCGCCTTGAACCTGTACCAGGCGAGGACAACGTCACAGAGTTTTTACCCCTATGAGCACCTTCGCAAACTTGCCCTTGCCACCTTTACGCCCGAAAACCCTCTCACCCAGATACGTGTGTGAGTCCGGGACGCACCAGCCATCCCATGCTGGCGGCCCAGTCAGTGTTTAACCACACGAAGTTGACAAAAGCCGCGGCAAAATCTCAGAGAAGAAAACGTGCCAGGACAAGCCGCGAGACCTGCTCGGGAGCCAGGGCCATAACCATGCCGGAGAGAGCCAGCATGGGCCCGAAAGGCAAGTAGTGCTCACGCTGGCGCCCCCATGTCACCACCAGCACCACCAGCCCGGTCAGCCCGCCGAGAACCGCCGCCAACAAAAAAAAGCTGATGAAATAATACCCCGGCCCCAGCAGGGCACCCATGGCGGCCGCTAATTTTACGTCCCCCAGGCCGAGAGCCGGCCGGCGAAACACCGCCTGGGCCAAGTATCCAAGGGCCAGGAATAAACCCGCGCCCACAGCCGCCCCTACAAGCGACTGAGGCCAGGCCATGGTGAGAGTCTGCTCGCCCACCCGCTCAGAGAAGGCCACCATGCCGGGCAGGCCACGCAGCCAGATACGCCGGATGTCTAGCAGTACCCCAGCCGCGCCAATAACCCAGTGCACCTGGTCAGGGATGATCATGTGGTCGAGGTCAACAAAAAAGGTCACCAGAAGCGCCGCGCAGACCGCGTAGATTAACACTGCCGGCAGGTAAGGACCGTTAAAGTACACCGCCGCACACGCCAGTAGACCACTGGCCGCCTCTACAACAGGGTAGCGTACGCTGATGCGATGGCGACAATGCCGGCAGCGCCCCAGCAACAATATCCAGCTAACAACCGGCACCAGCTCCGCCGGCCGCAGCCGTACTCCACAGCTAGGGCAATGCGACGGCGGTCGGAGAAGCGATAGCCCTCGGGGAAGCCGATAGATTACAACATTGAGGAAGCTGCCTATGGCAGCCCCCGTGAAAAAAATTACTAACCAAAAAAACCAGTGGTAAAAATCCATAGTTCTGGCATGCGCCGCCGCAGAGCACTGGCGGCCCTGCCTGTCGGGCTCCGATGCCCACTCCTGCTAGTTGCCCTCCCGCCCGGGGCAGTGGGCCGCTGCCATCATCAACCAATCCTGGCCACCAGCCGCTTTCCGCGACGCCTACTGTGACAGGTTAGAGATGATGGCAATGAGCGGCAGGAACATCGAGATAACAATGAAGCCGACCACAAAACCCAGGAACACTATCAAAACCGGCTCCAGGGCAGCGGTCAGCGATTCAAGACGCGCGTCCACTTCCCCTTCGTAGAAGTCCGCAACCTTGGCCAGCATCGCGTCCAGCTGCCCCGTTTCCTCGCCGATGGTAATCATCTGCACCACCATCGGCGGGAACATGCGCGAGCCAGCCAGGGGGTTGGCTATAGTGTCGCCCTCGCGGATGCTGGCCCGAGACTGCAGGATTGCGTCAGAGATATGGTCATTGTCCACGGTGCCGGCCACCGTCTCAAGCGCCTGCAGGATGGGTACGCCGCTGGCCAGCAGCGTCGAGAGCGTCCGGGCAAAACGCGCAATGGACAGCTCATGATTCAGACGGCCAAAAACAGGCGCCTTCAGCTTTACCATGTCCCATATCCTACGTCCAGTCCGCGTCGCCTTGAATCGGTTGAAGGCAAGGGCCAGGCCTATAAGGACGATAAGCGTCAGCCACCATTTCTTGACCACAAAGTCGCTGAAATACACGAGCATGCGGGTGGGTAGGGGGAAGTCATCGTCCTTCATGCCCAGCTCGCGGAAGAGCTTGATAAACTTGGGGATGATGAACGTCGCCAGGAACATGACGATGCCAAAGGCAAAAATCATGACCAACGTCGGATAAGTCATTGAGGACTTAACTTTTCGGCGCAACTCAAGGTCCTTCTCAAGGAAGGTAGCGAGGCGGTCCAGGGTCTCGTCCAGGACGCCACCCACCTCCCCTGCACGCACGAGACCGACGGCCAGATTGGAGAAAGCTCGCGGGTGTTTTTGCATAGCCCGGGAAAGCGTGGCACCACCTTCGATTTCGTGCTCGATGTCGCGGATGATGGCCTTCAGCCCGGCTGAGCTCGTCTGCTGCTCTAAGACATCCAGGCACCGCACCAGGGGCACGCCGGCGCCAATCATCGTCGCAAACTGCCGGCAGAACATGGACAAGTCCCGCAGCTTGACCTTCCGTCCGCGCAAACTGATGCGTCGCCGCAGTCTCGTGTCTGCCGTCTTCTCCGAGACGCTCTCAGGCTGCAACCCCTGGCGCCGCAGTTGCGCAACCACTGCATCCTTGTTGGGCGCGTTGATGGTGCGCCGGATCTCGCGCCCCGTCTTGTCCGTAGCGACTACCTCAAAGGTTGGCATCAGCGCCGCCTCCTGTTCCTCGTCGTCCCTTCACGCACACCAGCCGATGCACCTGTGCCACCCCAGCCTGCTCACACGCCCTGAACCAGCCGCTCGAACTCCTGTACGTTCTGCGCACGCCGCACAGCCGTCTCGTAGGAAATGATGCTTTGCTTATACAGTTCTGCCAGGGCCTGGTCCATGGTCTGCATGCCCATCTCGCCGCTGGTCTGTATCATCGAGGGTATCTGGAAGGCCTTGTTTTCGCGTATGAGGTTGCGGATAGCAGAGGTCGCAATCATCACTTCTATAGCGGCGACGCGACCGGGTTGACCGGCCCTCGGCAGAAGCTGCTGGGCAAAAACGGCCAGGATGTTGTTGGCCAACTGGATTCGGATTTGCTCCTGCTGTTCGGGCGGGAAGACGTCAATGATGCGGTCTATGGATTCATGGGCCGAGTTGGTGTGCAGGGTGGCGAAAACCAGGTGCCCCGTCTCGGCACACGTCACGGCCAGAGCAATGGTCTCCAGGTCGCGCATCTCGCCGACAAGAATGACGTCGGGGTCTTCGCGAAGCGCCGACCGCAAGGCCGCATGAAAGCTCAGGGTGTCTTCACCCAACTCGCGTTGGTTGACGATGGACTTGATGTGGGTGTGCAGGTACTCGATAGGATCCTCAATTGTTATGATGTGTTCGGCCCGCTCCATGTTTATCTGATTGACAATGGCGGCCAGGGTGGTGGACTTGCCCGACCCGGTCGGTCCGGTAACCAGCATCAGCCCGCGGGGACGGCGGGCAAGCTCCTCAGTCACTGGCGGCAGGCCAAGCTCTTTGATAGTCGGGATGCGCGTAGGGATCCGCCGATAGGCCGCCGCAACGTTGCCCCGGTCGCGGAAAACGTTAACCCGGAAGCGCGAAATCTTGCGCATTTGGTACGAGCAGTCCAGCTCCAGGTTGGTCTCGAAGCGCTGTATCTGGTCGTCGGTGAGATGGTCGTAAACTATCCGCTGAAGGGTTGGTGGGTCTAGAGGCTCATAGCGCGTCTGTTTCAGTTCACCGTCTATGCGCAGGATTGGCGGCAGGCCAACCGCCAGGTGCAAGTCCGAAGCATTCGTCTCCACTACAAGTTCAAGCAGCTCGTCTATGTGCACATCGGTCAGGGGTTTTCGCTGCGGGCCTCGCCGCTGTGGTTGCTGAGCAGCCTCCGGCATTGTCTCCGCTCCTCCTGATTTGAGAGAAATTCCAAACGTCCCTCGGCGGCATTGCCGCCTAAATGCTCTCCCCATGCCCTCCGCCGTATTTGCTACCCTGCAACCGTTGACCCGTTGCGTTGCCTGACGGGTCCCCTAAAACGTCCTCCCCATCCCCTGCACCGTACTTTCTATCCCCTCACCGACTGCAGGGAAAACGACCGCCAGGAGAACCACGACCAAGCCATCTGCCAGGACTCGCCCACTGGCTAGGCGGCATACTGGCCAGCCGTGGCCACCACCCGCGTCAGGTCCTCCACCGTCGTTATGCCGTCGAGGGCCTTGCGAAAGCCGTCCTGGGCCAGGGTTATCATCCCGTTAGCCAGCGCCGCTTCGCGTATCTGCCCGTGAGTGGCTCGCTTAGCTATCAACTCCGCCAGTTCGGCGTTCATTTCCATTATCTCGAACACTGCGATGCGGCCACGATAACCCGTATACCGGCAGTGTTCGCAGCCCCTGCCGTGATAGAAGACCACGTCACGGTTGGCCGGGTCGTCGGGGTCGAAGCCAAAGCCCAGAAGCAAGTCCCGCCGAGGCTTATAAGGTTCCTTGCAATGCTGACAGACACGCCGGGCCAGGCGCTGGGAGACCGAAGCGATGACCGAAGAGCTTATCAGGAACGGCTCGATGCCCATGTCTACCATACGCGTCACGGTCGAAGGGGCATCGTTGGTGTGGAGCGTGGAGAGCACCAGGTGACCAGTCAGCGACGCCTGAATGGCAATTTCGGCAGTCTCCAGGTCTCGTATCTCCCCGACCAGGATGACGTCTGGGTCCTGGCGCAGGAAGTACTTCAGTGCCACCGCAAAGGTCAACCCTGCCTTACGGTTCACGTGCACCTGATAGATGCCGTCCAACTGGTACTCCACGGGGTCTTCGATGGTCAGGATATTTATCTCGACGCTATTGATGGTGTTCAGGATTGCGTACTGGGTGGTGGTCTTGCCGCTACCGGTAGGGCCCGTGGACAGGAGCATTCCGTTGGGCTGGCGAATCAGCCGAGAGATGATGGCCGCATGGTCGGGGTACAGTCCCAGCTTGTCCAGACCTATCATGACGGACTGTACGTCCAGGATCCGCATGACGGCCTTTTCGCCATTGGTAGTCGGCACTACGGAGACGCGCAGGTCATACTCGCGATTCTGGTGCCGGACGTGGATGCGCCCGTCCTGGGGGACGCGATGCTCAGCGATGTTCATGTTCGCCATAATTTTCACGCGCGAGACCAGGGGGGCGTGGACGTAGCGCGGCAACCGCATGACCTCATGCAGCACGCCATCTATGCGGTACCGAATGCGGACGTTTTCGCGCTCCGGCTCGATATGGATGTCAGAGGCGTTTTCCGTAATGGCCCGCTGGATCAGGACTTTAGCCATGCGGATGATGGGCGCTTCCTCGGCAAGGTCAGCGACACGGTCGGTTACAACGTGGCCTTCGGCATATCCCCCCGGCTCTTGAGCGTCCTGGACACCCAGCAGACCAGAGTCCCGGATAGACTCAGCCAGGTCCTGCACCTCTCCCAGGCCTGCAGCCATACCACCGCCCCCGCCGGGTTCCTGGGCAGCTCCGTAGACCTCTTCGATTGCCTGCTTTATGGACTGGGGGTCAGCTAGCAGCGTCTCAACAGGAACTTGCAGCACAGCATTCAGGTCGTCCTCAGCCATGACATCGCCGGGTTCGGCCATAGCTACCCTGATGGTCCCATCGCCGCGACCGACAGGTATGCACTGGTACTTCTCGGCCATATCCCGGGGTATGAGCGTGGCGACGTTGAGGTCAATGTCGGCCCGCGAGAGGTCCACATACGGCACGCCAAGCTGCTCGGCTAGCGTCTCATACACCGCGCGACGGTCGGCGTAGCCAAGGCTGACAAGCAGCTCTCCTAGCCGCATTGTAGTGCCCTGCTGCTTTTCGAGAGCGTCGCGCAACTGCTGGGCGGTTATTACGCCCTTCTCAACCAATAACTGCCCCAAAGGCTTACGCCGCGACAGACGCCGCATGCTGCCGCCTCCCACATGATGTCCGCTTGTAGCCTTGCCATCGGCTTGCTGAGACCAACAACCAGTATACCCATCTCGGCAAGCCACAGTCAACACGCGACCTACCTTGGGGAGTATTCAGTTTCCTCGCGATTTTGTTTCAGGCAGGGAAGAGCAAGGCCCTGAGAATCACCTTCGTGGTCCAACCCAAAACCCGGTGTTGGCTTATACAGGGCCACAAAAGTGTATAAAGTTGTGTGTCCTACCTTTTGCCTCGGAGCGCATCTCCGAGGCGCTGCAGAAACTTTTGCAACAGCCCCCTTAGAAAACCGAACACTCCAACTGGCTTGCTGGCTTGAGGCAAGGCCACCCCGTAAGCATAGTATACCAGCCATCGGAGTAAGG
>JANZZA010000303.1 GCA_026419655.1 Armatimonadota bacterium
ATGGCCACGTGGCCCCACCTGCTCGGCCATAGGCGGTTGAAGGCCACGATGTCACCCGGCTGGCGCTGCCCGGCGGGTATTTGTTTGCCGGCGGCCTTGAGTTTCTTTTCCATTTCGCGGGCAGAAAAGGCGCCAAAGGACCACGTATGGGCGGGCAGGCCCAGAGCCGCCTCGTACACTTCCCGCACAAACTCTGCGCAGTATCCGCTTTCCCTTGGCTCGAAGCTTATGCCGTTGATGGTGAGCTGCTGGAGACCATCCTCACGTGCTCTTGCCACTCGCTTGGCGACGGCGACTACGCGAGCGCGGGCGGATGCTGGCTCCTCGGCGGCTTCGGGGGCCGTGCCCGGCCAGTTCTGCGGCATAGTCTCACCGCCTTCAGCCTTTCTCCAAGCTTCTTCCCTCTCGCGCAGCCATTCCCATACTCGTGCAAAATCCAGGGCGCCGCTGCGGTGAGGCGTGTACAGGTACAGGGCGGCCGTGGCCTCATTCTCGGGCACAATCTGCGCGGTTAATTCGTCACTGATCCCTGGCAGGGTGCGGCCCAGGGGCTTGCCCACCATTGCCGCCGTCAAACCCCTCTGCCGGTACCCTTGCAGGCCGCGGGCTGCCGAGAAGACCTGGTTGCGGGGGCCCTTGTATTTAGCCATGTCGCCGCTGTCTGTGGCGCCGTAGCCCATGGTGTAGTCAAGGGCACGCTGCCAGCCTTTCCCGCCAGCCGGTCGGGTGAGGAAGCTTTGCTCCTTCTGGGCGATGGCGAGGAGCATACGCGGGTTGAAGTCATATTTTTTGGCCGCTTCCTGTACCCAGGCAGCAAAATCCGGCACGTCCCTCAGCCGCAGACTGCCTAGGAACTCCAGGAATCGGCGCACGTCGAAGGCGGCGTCATAGCCCCACATGTCCCGGTCCTCACAGAGCTGTCCGTAGTTCATGTCCATGTCTCCTGCGAATCTTCGAGGTGCGGGTTAGCCGCGGCCTGGGCTACTGCCAGCCCGGCGCCGCACGCTTGTTGGCGTGCGTGCGGTGGAAACAGCACGAAGAAGTTTGGGAAGAGGGGGCTGGGGGACAATCCTTTACGCTACGCAGGGTTTCCCCCAGACTTTGCCGAGTCTTTCGGCGCTCAAGATTTCCGGGCGTCGAGTCTCTTGCTGGCGGTTTTTGCGGCCTCGATGACGGGGTGGGCAACTTCGCTGGCCATTGCAGCAAGCACGATCCCTGTGAGCACGTAGCCCAGGGCGGTTGGGCCGCCAGTGGCGCCTGCGAAGACATCAACCTTGGCCTGGCAGGTCAGGGCGACACCGATAGCGGCGCAGAGGGTCTGCTTGGCCCATCCGGGCAGGTCTTTGCCCCCTGCTGCCAGGTACAGTCTTGCGGCGAAATCCACTACAAACTTGCACGCTATCGCAAAGGCTGCTACCAGCCCTGCTGGCAAAAGTTC
>JANZZA010000320.1 GCA_026419655.1 Armatimonadota bacterium
GCCATGACCGGGGCCTAGCTCTGGGGCAAGGCTTTGGCCAGGTCGCGGGAGGGCTGTCAGCAGGGGCCAGCCACCAGGCTGGCCCCTGCCGTTTTCGTTCTTCCGTGTGAGACCGCACCTGCCACCCTCCACGCTGGGCTAAGAGCCGACGATAAAAGGGCGTCCGGGGTGGAAGCAGGAGGAAGAAGTTTGGGAAGGAAACCTGGGGGACAACCCTTTTCAAATGGTTTCCCTCAGCAAAACAGGTTTTGGGGTGCAGTCATTCCGGCTGTGCCTCGGCCACAAGTACCCCTCAGCAGGCATTGAATCCCTGCCGTCGGCACCAAGGTCTTCCTGGCAACGGGCGCGTGATTTCACGACTGGGCCAGTTTGTTGGCTGTCCGACGCACGTCCACCAGCAACAGGCCCAGGGTCGCATGGCCCGAGGCGAGGCAGGCCAGCACCTGGCCCTTTCCGGCGCGCGCAACGATGACGTACCCCGCGGTGCCGTGGGCGTAGATTTCGTTGAGGTCGCCCTGGCCGAATTCCTTGGCCGACCGTGCAGCCCGCATGAGCAGATCAGCCGCCAGCGCCGAGAGCAGGTCCGTGTTGACCTCCGGGACGGCGTCGGCCCCTACCGGAAAGCCGTCTTCGGTAGCCAGTACCGCAGCGCTGATGTCCGGGTTATTTGCCCTCAGCTCTCGCAAAATGGTCGCTGGGCCGCCGGGGGCCGCAGCTCCGCCCACCGCGGCCGCTGGCCCCCCCGCCGGTGCGGATGACGACATGCTACTTTCGAAAGCCATAGATCACCCTCCCGTCGCTCACATCGCTTAAGGGCTGCGCCTCAGTCAAGCAGAGGCAATCTGACGATTTCGCCGCCCTTTTCCGCAGACATGTCCATAGCAATGCACACTTCATGAGCGTGCACGCAGGCTTCGACGCTAACCTCTGACTCCTTGTCGCCCAGAATGCACTCGATGAAGTGGTCAATCTCGCCCTCGAAGGGATGATGCTCCACATCACCGCTATCCGGCAAGATGGTTGGTATTTCAGCCCATTTGGTCTGTCCGGGAAGAAGTTCTTTGGCCCAGATGCGGTTGTCACGGATAGTGCCCTTATCGCCCAGCAGGTCTACGTTGAAGCTATAGGGCAGTTGGCAATCGAAGGAGGACGATAGTTTCCCCACGGTGCCGGATGCGAATCGCACTATGGCAACCTCGGTGGCCGGGTATTCAAAGCGTTTATCCCAGCCGCCCGAGAAGGCGGCCACCTCGACTATGGGCGACCCGACAAACCACAAAAGCGCGTCCACTGCATGACAGCCTGCCGCGAGAAAACTGCTGCCGCCGCTGGCCTTCGTGCGCACCCACTCCCAGCCGCCGTACCAGTCGGAAATCTCGTGCCAGTAGTCGCACTCGGCGTAAAAAATCTTGCCTATGACGCCCGCGTCGAGCAGCCGCTTGGTGTTCAGGAAGGACGGGTTCCAGTGAAGCACAAAACTGACGACTGTCT
This sequence comes from Armatimonadota bacterium, assembly GCA_026419655.1. Classification (GTDB taxonomy): domain Bacteria; phylum Armatimonadota; class Zipacnadia; order Zipacnadales; family FEN-943; genus JANZZA01. The sequence continues at coordinate 1,492 of JANZZA010000320.1, forward strand.
TGACTTGAGCTTTCCTGACCGCGTCGCGCAGTTGCCGCAGGCCGTCCAGGTCGAGAGCGATAGGTTTTTCAATGATGAAATGCTTGCCCGCAGCGGCTGCCTTGACGCCTTCTTCGACGTGCAGGTGATTGGGCGTGCAGATGCTCAGCGCGTCCACGCGCTCATCGCTCAGAAGCGCGTCGTAGTCGGTGTAAAAGGCCAGTTTTGTTGCGTCCAGGCCCGCGAGAGCTGCTTTCTCCCGCGCGCTGCTTTCGCGCCGGCTTCCTACGGCCACCACTTCACAATGCGGGTTGCGGTCGTACGCCTTGAGGTGCTCGGTTGACACCCAGCCTGCGCCCCATACAGCAACGCCAATTTTCTTTTCAGCCATAGGTTCTTACCCCCTTCGCCAAAGCTACGTTGTTCTTCTGCGGTCGGCGAGGAATCCCTTCTCGTGGGAACCCTTCTCGTGGCCGGCGAGTTTGTGCTGACATGGCAGGAGCGCCGCCGCGAGCGGCGAAAAACCGCTTCGCTAGGAGGCGAAACCGATGAAAGCCCCTTTGATTTTTCTCGCGTGGGTGCTGACATGCGCGACGGCTTTGGGCCAGGACATCACTGTGACCAATCCTGGCTTTGAAGACGCGGACGCCCAGGGTGTGCCGGTTGGCTGGCGCGCAGACCCCGCGGTCTATCAGGTGGATGATACAGTCGCTCATTCAGGCCGTTGTTCGCTGCGCTACGTTAACGATGACCCGAATCGCTATGTTATGTGCGCCCAGGACCTCCCCCTCAAGCCCGGCCACATGTACGAGTTCTCGGTCTGGGTGAAGACCAGGGGCATCGAGGGCGAGGACACCGGGGCGACCATATGCCTTGAGTGGCAGGGTGAGGGCGGCAAGTACCTGGGCGGCTCGTATCCGGCCGGCATCAAAGGCGACAACGACTGGACTCTAATCCGGGGCATTTCCGGGCGCGTGCCGGCCGAGGCCGTGCGCTGCCATGTTCTCTGCTACGTGCGCAACAAAATGACCGGGACGGCGTGGTTTGACGACGTGCAGATAAAGCGGGTTTTTGCCGACCCTCTCCGCGAGATTGTTGTGACGCGGCCCAATTATCGCGGTTGGCTGTGGCCCGGCAAGCCGCCGGTTGTCGAGGTTGACGTGCTGGTTGACAAAGCTGACCTGGACTGCGACTGGGCCGACCTTTCGGTCCGTTTGCAGGTTCTATCTACAGACGGCAATCCGGTGGCGGAGAAGACTTTTCCTGCCGCAGCCCAATTGCGCCCGGCTCTTTCTTTGCCTGCTGACCTCCGTCCCGGCCGCTATGAGCTGCAGGTATCGCTTATTGACCAGCGCACTGGAAAGACCCTCTCTTCCAAAGGGGCCCGTTTAACAAAGCTCCAAGAGCGCCCTGCTCCAACCGTCTACATTGATGAGCACAACCGCCTGATCGTCGAGGGCCAGCCCTTCTTTCCGCTCGGCTGCTACTGGTCCGTTGGTGAGGTCAACGAAGACACAATTGCTGTATATGCCGACAGCGCCTTCAACTGCTTCATGCCTTATGGGTCCATGAGCTGGGAGCAGATGAATTTGGCCCACCGCCATGGCCTAAAGGTAATCTACTCGATCAAAGACAACTATGCCGGGACTACCTGGTGCCCGGCCGAAATAAAAACCCCAGAGGACGAGCGTCCCTTCACCGAGCGCTACGTTGAGGAGTTTCGTGACCATCCCGCGCTGCTGGCATGGTACCTCAACGACGAGCTGGGTTTGGAGTTCTTGGAGCGCCTGGCCGCCCATCAACAGTGGCTTGAGGAGTGGGACCCCAACCATCCTACCTGGGTGGTGCTTTATCAGGTCGGCCAGGTACGTGAGTATATCCGCACTTTTGACGCCATAGGCACGGACCCATATCCGATACCCGAGCACCCGCGCCGCGCCGCCGAGTGGACCCGGGCGACGGTGGAAAACGTCGCTCGCGCACGGCCCGTATGGATGGTCCCGCAGATATTCAACTGGAAATGCTACAACCCCCAGGGCAACGGTCGGACACCAACCTATGAAGAAATGCGCAGCATGGCCTGGCAGTGCATTTGCGAGGGCGCCATGGGGCTGATTTTCTACTCCTTCTTTGACATCCGGCGCGACCCCGACACGCCCTTCGACGAGCACTGGCCGCGCGTGAAGCAGATGGCAGCCGAGATAAAGCACTGGGTGCCGGTGTTGCTCTCCGTTGACGAGCCCCTGGCGGTGACGGTTAAGGGCGAGGCCATCCACGCTCGCGTCCAGGCCCATGGGGGCAGTACCTACATCTTCGTGGTAAACGATGACTACGAGACCCGCGAGGCGGCGTTCACGTTGAGACCAGGCTGGCGCCTCAAGCGTCTCTCCGACGGACAGGTGTTGAGCGCCGACGGTCGTGGGCGTGCTACGGACCAGCTTGGCGGTCTTGACATGCAGGTGTACGAAGTGCTGGCGCAGCCCTGACGCGGCCACTCACGGTTTTGGTGTCCCTCGACGGACGCAGCAGCCGGCTGGTGCATGCGACAGTTAAGAAGGCGCACCTACTATCCACGGCCTTTGTTTATGTGGAGGCCCTTTTGAAAGATAGCGCCAACTGGGCTTCCCTGGAAGGCCTTTTCACATTGCTTCCGTCAAGCACAGCCCTGATTGGAACCGCGCCACAGCAGCGCCATGCAGCGCCACAGGCAGGCTCGTTCCCCCCGCCGCGCAGAAACACAGCAGCGCCAATGCGACAGGCTGTGGTTAGAGGTGCCTAACAACCAAAAGCCGCGCCCGTCACTGTGGCGTTGGGGGCGCTGGCACTTGCTAGGGCATGGTTGGGCTGGCTGGCTTCACATTAGCTCAGCCACTCACGTGAGGACGGGATTCGTCGGAAGCGTTTAGTGCCCCGGTGGGGACCATATGACGTGGCACCTCCCGCACCGTGACGACGTCAGCGACCAGACGCATCCGCTCCAGTAGATGGTCTAGCTGGCGGCGCTCATGGACTTCCAGTTCGAGCCACAGCTTTGCTAGCCCAGGTGCGTCGGTGCGAGCCTGAGCGGCCGTGATGTTGATGTCTGAGTCGGAGACGATGGCAGCGATGTGCGATAGCAGGCCGCGGCGGTCAACGGCTACTACCTCTATCCAGACGCGGAAGATTTGTCCTTCATCACGTGGCCCCCAAACCAGGGGTATGATGCGTTCCGGCTCTCGCGCCGCGCGGTATCGGATGTTGGGGCACTCAGCGCGGTGGACGGCGATGCCACCGCCGCGAGTGATGTAGCCGGAAATGGTGTCTCCTGGCACGGGATTGCAGCAGCGGGCGGGCCGGGCCAGGATGCTGCCCCCGCCGGTTGTGGCAACGGGAAGCGCTTGAGTACTCGCTGCCGACTCGATGGATGGAAGCTTGAGTTGAACCTCTTCCGCAAGGCTGGTCGGACGGCGCTGCTCTTCTTCGCAAATGCGGCGGGCGATGGTCGAGGCTTCTACGTCGCCGTACCCCACGGCAGCAAAGAGAGAGTCCTGGTCTGGAAAGCCCAACTGGGCGGCAACCTCGGAGAGGCGGTCCAATTTGGCCCGCGCGCGCTCGGCCGCTGGGAGATGTTCAAGTGCCCGCAGAACCGCCTGGTGGCCAGCTTCGATGCTCTCGTGGCGGGCCTTGGCGCGCAGATAGCGACGAACCTTTGCCTTCGCATGAGAGCTACGGGCGATGTTCAGCCATTCCAGACGTGGCTCAGCACTGACCGACGTCACTATCTCCACAACGTCGCCCGTGCGCAGTCGGTAGTCCAGGGCGACAGGCTTGCCGTTCACACGTGCACCTGCACAGTGATTGCCCACGTCAGTGTGGACGCGGTATGCGAAATCCAGCGGCGTAGAGCCGGCCGGCAAGTCGAAAACCTGCCCCTTGGGACTGAACACGAATACCTGACTGCTCAGCAGCTCTCCCTGCACCGTTTCCCAGTAATCGTGCTGCTCGGCCAGGTCGGAACTCAGCTCCAGCAGGCGCCGCAGCCATGCGATTTGCTCGTCGAAGGCCGCGTCCGTGGTGCCTTCCTTATAGCGCCAGTGGGCAGCCACACCGTACTCAGCCACACGGTGCATCTCCCATGTCCGGATTTGTATCTCGACCGGCCCACCGTGTTCTCCCAGTACCTTGGTGTGGAGGGACTGGTACCGATTCGATTTAGGGTTAGCGATGTAGTCGGAGAATTCGCCGGGTATCGGATGCCACAGGTCGTGAACGACGCCGAGGGCCTGATAACACTGCGCCTCGGTGTGCAGAAGGATACGCAGACCGATGAGGTCACGGATGCTCTCAATTGGCAGGTCTTCGGTCTGCATCTTGCGCCAGATGCTATAGATGTGCTTTGCACGGCCAAAAACTTCTGCGGGCAGCCCGGCGGCAAGAAGTTTGTTGCGGAGGTTGGCTTGATAATGCCGCGTGAGACTTTCGCGCTCCGCCTGGCTTTGTCCAAGCTGGCGGCGAATGGTCCAGTAGGCGCGAGGCTCGAGATAGCGGAAGCTCAGGTCCTCCATCTCGGCCTTCATGCGCCACACTCCCAGGCGGTGAGCCAGCGGCGCGAAAATGTACAGGCTCTCCTCGGCCTTAGCCCGCCGCGTGTCCGGCGGTAATGGCCACAGCGTCCGTAGATTGTGGAGCCGGTCGGCAAGCTTTATCAGCACAACGCGCAGGTCGCGGGCCATCGCCAAAAGCATCTTGCGCAGGTTACTAGCCTGATCCTCCTCGCGGCTGGCAAAGTCGAGACGCCGCAGTTTCGTCACGCCGTCTATGAGAGAAGCAACCGTATCCCCGAAACGCTCAGCAATGTCAGCCAGGCCGACAGAATCGTTGTCCTCAACAGTGTCGTGAAGTAGCGCAGCCACCAGGCTTGCGGGGTCTGCTTCGATTGTCGTGAGGATGTTGGCCACAGCTACCGGGTGGCACACGTAAGGCTCGCCGCTCAGGCGCCGCTGGCCGCGATGGGCTGCTGCCGCAAACTCATACGCCGCCAGGAGAGGCCCAATCTCGGCCCCCGGCCAGTACTCCGTCAACCGCCGTGCAACCAGGTCAATTAGCCGCGCCATAGCTGTCCCTGTTGTCCCTAACCTGAATCTTACCACACCGACGGCGCCACTGGCAGAGACTGAAAGAAACTGGCCACCGGCCGAGCTATGGGAAACTGTTGCCAAATTCGCTTTACTGCTTCCCGGAAGCAATCCCGAGGAGACTCTTGAAAAAGTAGCTTTGCTGTCCCCGGAAGTGGTCCTGGGCGGACTGTTGAAAAAGTTGCTTTGCGGCTTCCCAGACGCAACCCCATGCAAAAGCTTGGGCGCACGGCATTGTGCACCTTCTTCACTCTGCATAAGACAGAACCAGCTTTTGCAACACTCGCCACGGGAGCCAGAAAACTTGCCCGGCACCGTCGTGGAGCGTACGTGCAAGGATAACAGCGATTCCGCGCCATGAAAGTAACGCCGGGAAAAAATTTTGCTGAGAAACTATTCAACCTCTTGACGGATAAACGAGGTCGTGGTATAAGATTGTGTAACCTGCCCTTGTGCAAGCTCAGTAATCTTGCGCGAGGGCCTCCGTCCGGGGCCAACTACGGAGCCCAGTTCTGGGAGGGACTACCGACCGGGTTGAATCCCGGTCGAAACAGAACAAGGAGGGGGCCGTAGATGGCCGCGAAGAAGCCTGCAGCGAAGAAGCCGGCGGCGGCCAAGAAGCCGGCGGCAGCCAAGAAGCCGGCGGCGAAGAAGCCGGCAGCCAAGAAGAAGTAGCCGGTTCCAACCGGACGGACAGAAGGCCCCATCACGCCCGCCAGGTGCGGGATGGGGCCTTCCGTCCTTCTCACCCACTGTCTCTGCTGACGCTGGCATGCCTTGGGACTCGGTATGCGCCCACACGATAGGTGCATAACTTGCCTTTGCGCTTCCTGACTTCCTTGGCGAGCAGAATCCTGAAGCTGCAGGAGCAGCGCTTTCTGGCCGCGCAGCCCGGAAAATGGCGTTTCACAACAGCCTCTCCAGAAACACGTTGCCGCAGGGGTTTACTTTTGGAAGCTAGTAGGCTACCTGTATGCTTCCCCCGTAAACGCTCGGACTGCTGCCACTCCTGTGCCTCGTTGATGGTGAGCTGGCAGCAGCATGAAGAAGTTTGGCAAGAGGAGATGAGGGACAACCCTTTTCAAAGGGTTGCTCGCAGCCTGAGCCGCCTTTGAGGGGAGTGGTACGACTGTGCAAGCCAAGCCGGTGACGAAGCTAGCGTGGCGGATTGGTATCAATCACTGGGAGCCTGACGATGCTTTCGAGCGCCTGCTATCGTTCCTGGTGGAGTACCTGGACATCGTTCACGAGGTTGCGCTTTTCGATACCATCACGCACCACCTTTATATCCCACTGGACATATACGAGGCGCGAGCCGACCTAATGGGGCGCCGTGTGCGCGCGCTCAAGCAGGCGGGCGTGCCGAGCGGGGGCGTCAACGTCCTCTGCACCATCGGCCACACCAATGAGGCCTGGGATTACATGCCCCCGCTGCCTTTCCAGCCTGTGGTTGGCCACGACGGCTCGGTCTCCAAGGGCTGCGCGTGTCCCAATACGCCGGAGCTGCGCCAATACGCGCGGACAAAATACGCCCTGGTGGCGCGGCAACGACCAGACTTCATTTGGGTTGACGACGACATCCGCATGCACAATCACGGCGTTGCCTTTGGGTGTTTCTGCCAGACTTGCCTGGACCTATTTTCTCGCCGGACCGGACAGGAGTGGACGCGGGAAGCTCTTGTGAAGGCCTTTGATGACCCTCAAGCGGCGGATGTGCGTCGGGCATGGGTGGAGCAGAATATCGAAACCCTCGAGTCGCTGCTGGCTGATGTGGCCGACGCGGTGAAGCAAGTGGCGCCTGAGGTGGAACTGGGCCTGATGACTGCAGGTCCCGGCTGGACGACCTATTCAGGGCAGGCCTTCGACCGCTGGTTCACGGCGCTTCGGGCCACCAAATCTCGCCCTGGCGGCGGCTTTTACGCCGACGACGCG
>JANZZA010000386.1 GCA_026419655.1 Armatimonadota bacterium
GGTGAGCGTTATGCACGAGAAGGCCCTCACAAAAGCTTGCGGCAGAGCGGCCCTGGGTTGTGTGGCGGTAGCGCTGGCGGTCACTTTGGGCTGGGCACAGGCCACAGAATTGGAAAATGGCTTCCTTGATCCGCCGGGGTCAGCAAGACCCCACACCTGGTGGCACTGGATTGACGGCAACGCCACGGCTGAGGGCATAACGCTAGACCTCGAGGCCATGGCACGCGTCGGCGTAGGGGGAGCGCAGATTTTTGATGTAGGCCTGGGGATTCCGGCCGGGCCTGTGGCTTACATGAGCGACGAATATCTGGCCCTGGTCCGCCATGCGGTCCAGGAAGCGGCACGCCTCGGCCTGCAGATCTGTATCCACAACACCGCTGGCTGGTCCAGCAGCGGCGGGCCATGGGTGAAGCCCGAGCACGCCATGCAAATGCTGGTCGCCAGCGAGGTGCGGGTCAAGGGGCCAGGCCGCTTTGATGCCCCGTTGCCCCAGCCGGAAACCCGCGCCGGATACTACCGCGACATAGCCGTGCTTGCCTTCCCAACCCCGCCGGCCGAAATTGACGACATCACCGCAAACCGTCCTAAACTCACCGCCAGCCAGCCCGACGCCAACCCTCACCTGGCAATGGACGGCGACCATAACACTGCGGCACACCTGACACTTAGCGCGCGGGACGCCGCCGAGTACATCCAGCTCGAGTTTGAGCGTCCCTTCACCGCACGGGCGCTGACCGTCTGGCCGACCTGGGCAGGCAGCCGCAGCGGCGAGCTGCAGGTCTCCGATGACGGAATACAATTCCAGAAAGTCTCCGATTTTTGGGTCCCGGAGCCGACGGTTCTGCGCTACCCGGCCTGTGTCACCTTCGAGCCTGCCACAGGGCGATTCTTCCGCCTCACCTTTCGACGGGGGGCGGGCCGCGGCGGCCTGGTGGGTATATCCGAGGCCACTCTCGAGGCCGGCTACCGCATCCGCGACTGGGGCCAGAAGGCCGGATACGTGCGGGCAGGCTGCCCTGAGCCGGCTACGGCCCAGGTGCCTCCCGAAGGCGTTATTCGCCGAGACGGAATCCTCGACATCACCAGGCACCTGGACGCTTATGGCCGGCTGGCCTGGGACGTGCCTGCAGGCGAGTGGACCATCATCCGCTTCGGCCATACGCCCACCGGCAAGGACAACCACCCGGCTCGCGACAGCGGCCGCGGCCTGGAATGTGACAAGTTCAGCCGCGAGGCCGTGAAGGAAACCTTTGACGCTGTTGTTGGGCGCATTGCTGACGACGTCGGCCCGCTGGCCGGCAAGGTCTTCCACAGCGCCCTCATTGACAGCTACGAGGTAGACACCCAGAACTGGACGCCGAGATTCCGCGAGGAGTTTCAGCGCCTGCGCGGCTATGACCCGCTGCCTTACCTGCCGGCCATGCTCGGGCGCGTGGTGGATTCGCTTGAAGTATCGGAGAGATTCTTGTGGGACGTGCGGCGGACCATAGCCGACCTGTACGCGGAGAACTATTACGGCTATTTCGCCGAGCTGCTGCACGAGCGCGGCATGGAACTGTCCTCTGAGCCCTACGGCAACGGGGGCTTTGACGACCTCACCTGTGGCGGCCGCGCGGACATCCCGATGAGCGAGTTTTGGGTCGGCCAGGGGCTTGACGCCACGAACGCCAAGCTGGCTTCTTCTGCTGCGCACACTTACGGGCACAAAATCGTCGGCGCGGAATCCTTCACCGCCGAGCCCAGCCGCGGCAGGTGGCAAAACCACCCCTACAAGCTTAAGGCTTTGGGCGACTTCATGTGGTGCGGCGGCGTGAATCGCTACATCTTTCACCGCTACGCCCACCAGCCCTGGCGGGATTTACGGCCCGGCATAACAATGGGGCCGTGGGGATTCCACTTCGAGCGCACAATCACCTGGTGGGAACAGAGCCGCGCATGGCTTAAGTACATCGCCCGGTGCCAGTACCTGCTTCAGTCCGGTCTTTTCGTGGCCGACCTGTGCTACCTGGTCGGGGAAAACTCGCCCACCAGTCCGCCCGGGCGCGGCGGACTGAATCCTCCTCCGCCCCTGGGTTACGATTACGACGCCTGCAGCCCTGAGGTCATCCTCAAGCGCATGACCGTCAGGGATGGGCGCATTGTCCTGCCCGACGGAATGAGCTATCGGGTGCTGGTGCTACCGCCAGCGGAGACGATGACTCCCGAACTGCTCGAAAAGATACGCGACCTCGTGCGGGATGGGGCCGTGATAGTCGGGCCGCCGCCCAGGCGCTCCCCGAGCCTGCAAGACTATCCGGATTGCGACCGGCGCGTGCAGGCCCTGGCTGCCGAAATCTGGGGCAACTGCGACGGCCAGAACATCACCGAAAACCGCCTGGGGAAAGGGCGCGTGTTCTGGGGCCGGCCCCTGGCTGATGTCCTTGCCGAGCTGCGAATCCCGCCGGACGTCGAGCAGATGGGCCAGCCCCACCCAGACGTGCATTATATCCACCGGCAGGCCGACGGCGCTGACATCTATTTCGTCTGCTGCAGCAGTCCCCAGCCGGTGGTCGTGGAAGCCAGCTTCCGCGTAGGCGACCGGGTCCCGGAGCTGTGGCCCCCCGACACCGGCGAGATTGAAGTAGCCGCCATGCACCGCAGCGAGGGCGGACGCACCATCGTCCCCTTGCGCCTGGACCCGTGCGGGTCAGTCTTCGTCGTATTCCGCAAGCCTGCGCGAGACATTGACCCAGTTGTTTCGCTGACGCGCGACGGCCAGCCGGCCACTGCGCCCCGGCGACCGGTGGGATTAAGGCTTGAGATAAAGCAGGCCGTATACGGCGTGCTGAGCGGCCAGTTGCCGGACGCCGTTGATGTCACCGACCAGCTCCGGGCGGCCATGCGCGACAATCGCCTTTCCATCCGTGTGTCCAACGACATCGCCGGCGACCCGGCGCCCAACATCGTCAAGCAGCTCTGGGTGCAGTATGCCGTCGGCGACCGCGTGTACAGCAAGACTGTCACAGAGGGCCAGATGATGGAGATACCCGACCCCGGGCAGGGCGAAGGGCCACTGGAAATCCGCAGGGCCCTTTACGGCGTGCTCCCGGAGCGTCCCGAGGAGCTTGGCCGGCCCGGCACGGTGGACGTGACTGACGTCCTGCGGGCCAGGATAGTTGACGACACCCTCACCGTCCGGGCCGACAACACCCTCGCCGGCGACCCCGCCTACCTGGTGGTCAAGCAGTTGCGCGTGGACTATACGCTAAACGGCGAACCGTACACCAAGGTAGTCAATGAAAACGAATTGCTCACGCTGCCGGATGGGACGGAGAAGCCTTTCGCCACCGAGGCCGTGCCGGCGGCCGACATTAGATTACCTGCGGCAAGGAGGCTCACGCTGACGGCATGGGAAGACGGCTTATATGAGGCGCACACGGCGTCGCGCCAGCGCCTGCAGGCCAGGGTCTCGGGCGTGCCGAAGCCCGTGGAAGTTAGCGGCCCGTGGGACATAATCTTCCCGCCCGGCCTCGGCGCCCCAGAGCGGGCAACCTTCGACCGCCTCATCTCATGGACCGAGAGCGATGACCCGGGCATCAAGTACTTCTCCGGCACGGCGACGTATGTGAAGCGCATCAACGTCCCTGCGGCGCTACTTGGCGAGGGAAAGATGCTCGCTCTTGACCTGGGCAGCGTCGAGGTAATAGCCGAGGTGCGACTGAACGGTGAGGACCTCGGGATCCTGTGGAAGCCGCCCTTCCGCGTGGACATTACGCGCGCGGCCCAGCCCGGCGAGAACCTGCTTGAGGTGGCCGTCACTAACCTGTGGCCCAACCGCCTCATTGGGGACGAGCAGTATCCGCCAGACGCGGACTATAATCCCGGCGGGCCAATCAGGGCCTGGCCGCAGTGGCTCATCGAGGGCAAGCCTCGACCCGTGCCCCAGCGTATAGCCTTTACCACCTGGCAGCACTGGACGAAAGACTCGCCACTACTGCCGTCGGGGCTGCTCGGGCCGGTGCGCCTGCTGGCTGGCAGACAGGTGGTGCTAGGGGAGCGCTAAGGACCACCGGCGCAGGGCAGTTCAAGCAGATAGGACAAGTTTGGGAAGGGGATCTGGGGGACAACCCTTTTCAAAGAGCGTTTCCCCCAGAAAAATGGCCGTTAGGGCGCTGATGGGTGCTCAGTTGTTGGTCAAAGTAAGATCCTTAGACCACTAAACGACCCGCCCTTAGGGAGGCATACCTGATGCTGATGGTAGACGTGCTTCTGGGCGTTGCCATTCTCGCCCCAGCGGCCGTCTCGGCCTTGCAAGCGAGCCAAACTTCTCCCCGGCTGCACATGCTCTTTGACGACGGCTGGCAATTCCTGCGAGGGGACGCGGCGGATGCCTGGAAGCCAGATTTCGACGACTCGGACTGGCAGAAAGTTGACCTGCC
>JANZZA010000441.1 GCA_026419655.1 Armatimonadota bacterium
GTGGGAATATCCTCGACGTCCAGCCTGGCCGCATAGCCCACGAAAAACAACTGAACTACGGGTAGCACAAGCACTACCCGCAGCACCATCTTGTCTCGCAAGATGTGCATGGCTTCCTTTCGAGCTACCCACGCCACGTGCCTTGTCCTCATTTCTTGTCCCATCTCCGCCGCGGGGTCCCCTACAGTCGCGCCCGAAACAGTTTTAGTGCGACCAAGAAGAGCAAGACGGCCTCGCCAACCAGGGCCATGGTATTCGGCCAGAAAACTATCGGACTGACACCGCGCAGATATATGGCCCGGACGCCAACCAGATAATGAGTGGCCGGGAGAATGTATGAGATGCCTTTCAAAGCCCAGGGGAAGTTGGCGAGGGGAAATACGAAACCGGAGAGGATAATGGTAGGAAGCATCAGGCTGAGAAGGCCGCCAACGATAGCAATGCGCTGAGAACCGGCGCGTCCAGAGATGGCTATACCGATAAACAAACAGGCCGCGATAAACACCGCTGACAGCAGGAAAAGTTGAAGAAAGCTGCCTCGTGGAAGCACGTCGAAGACTACGGCCCCAGCAAGGGCAAGCAGGCCGATGTCTATCATGGCCACAGCCGCGTAAGGAAGGAGTTTGCCGACGAGAAGTTCCGCAGGCTGGATGGGTGTAGCAAGGAGGGCTTCTATGGTGCCGACTTCGCGCTCGCGGACGATGCACGTGGAAGTCAAAAGGGCCGCCATGAGGGCCATGACTACACCCATTAGGCCGGGCACGATGAAAGCAGCCGAGTCCAGGCCGGGGTTATACAGAACTGAGGCGTGTACCGCGATGCCCGCGAGAAGACTTTCGGGCAAGCCCAGGCGCGCTGCCCGGTGGCGGAGTTCTTCTTGCGTGATGCGGGCGAGGAGGCGGTTGGCGTAGGCAATGGCTGTGCCCGCGGTGACAGCGTCACAACCATCAATGCAAAGCTCAAGCTGTGCCTGCTTACGGGCCACGACTCGGGCCGTAAAGCCAGGTGGAATGACGAGTACCATGAGGACCTGCCGCTTGCGTAGAGCGCGTACAAGGTCCGCGTGTCTGTGAAAGTCGGCCACGAAACTGAAGTAACCGCTGGCGGCCGCACGCTGGATTATCTCACGCGACAGGTCGCTGCGGTCCAAGTCCAAGACCCCGGTAGGAAGATTGTGCAGGTCGAAGTTGAGGCCGTACCCGTAAAGGATGAGCAGAATCACAGGCAGAAGAAAAATCACGGCCAGGCTGCGAGGGTCGCGGCGCAGTAGCAGGCCCTCAGCCCGCGCTATAGCCACGACGCGGCGCAGGCTCATGCCGTCCCCCCACTGCCCGCCACGAGATGAACAAACACGTCGTCAAGCGAGGGAGAAAGTGCCTGACACGCCAGGACGCGCGCGCCGGCGGTTTCGACCACTGCACGGGCCTCGGCCAGCATAGCCGTTGCGTCGCCCGCGACCTCGACGCGTATCCAGCGGCCCACCACAGCCACCGCACGCGCCGCCGGCCAGGCTTTCAAGGCCCCAACTGCGGCGCCTAATGGTTCTGCCTCGATGCCCAGCATGTGACCCTGCAAGGTGTCCACCAGGGCCTGGGGCGTGCCCTCACCGACCACCCGGCCGGCAGACATTATGCAAACCCGGCCGCAGCGCTCGGCCTCGGCCATCGAATGAGTGCTCACCAGCACCGCAGCCCCCCCAGCAGCCAACCGGCCACAAAGTCCCCACAGCAGGTCGCTGGTCTCCAGGTCCACGCCGCTGGTTGGCTCGTCGAGTACAAGCACCGACGGCTCCGCGATTGCGGCGCACGCAAAGCCCAACCTGCGCGTCCATCCCGGCGGCAACTCGCCGGCCAGCCGGCTGGCCTGGCTCTCGAGCCCAACCAGGCCAAGCCACCGCCCAACAGTCTCCGTTAACCGGGCCCCGCTCAGGCCGTAAAGAGCGCCGTAGAACAGAAGGTTTTCTTGGGCTGTCAGGTCGCTGTACAGAGAGAAATGCTGGGTGAGGTAGCCTATCTGCCGCTTAACGGCCAACGGCTGGCGCGCGGGGTCAAAGCCCGCAACCCGGACATGGCCAGCGGTCGGCACCAGAAGCCCGCAGATAATGCGCAGCGTGGTGGATTTGCCCGCCCCGTTAGGTCCAAGAAGCCCCACCACTTCGCCAGCGGCGACGTCCAGGTCAACCCCGTCCACTGCCCAGAAGTTGCCAAACCGTCGCCGCAGGCCCTGCACCCTGACGACGGCATCAGTTGTTGATGACTCTGCTAGAGCAATCACTTTACGTCCCCTAGATGCCAGCAACCCCGTGGCCCGTGGCAGTGCCCCGCGCCCGCGTGGAGTACATCAGCAAAATCATGGCGTCTTCAAGGGTCGGCTCGACTGGCCGTGCCTCAGAGCCGCGCACAACCTGCGAGAGAGCCATGCTCACCGCCTGAGAATCCACTCGTTGGTCAGATATTATTCTGACAAGTGAGCCACGGCGACGCGCTGAAGCGACCCAGGGAAGACTGGTTAACGTTTCTTCCGTTAGCGACTGGGTAGCTAGTTCCCACACATGACCTTGCGCAGTTTGGGCGAGACCCGATGGCTCGCCGGCAGCGAGCACGCGCCCCCGGTCCAGGATTATCACCCATTGGCAGCGGGCGGCTTCTTCCCAACTGGGGGTGGCAACCACCACACCCCCACCCTCGGCGTGGAAA
>JANZZA010000659.1 GCA_026419655.1 Armatimonadota bacterium
TCGCTGTACTGTGTGGATTGGCCGCAGGATATCTGTTGCGGCCCGCCCCAACAAGCCCCGCGTAGAGGCAAAACGAATCCGGACCTACCAGGCCAGCGGCGGACGACAAGCGCACATGTTCTTGGCAGGGCGCGCCGAGCAGCTTACAGGTCGCGGTCCCGGAGAGCCTTACGCAATCACTTGCGGAGGCGACTGTTGCAAAATGCTTATCTTGGGTTCGGTTACCCGTGAGAGTGAATAGGTCGGGCTTCGAGGCGTCGTTCGCCCTGAGCGAGTCAGCTCTCACATGCAGAGTTCTTCAGACTGTCGCTCAGGGCGCCGGCGTGTAGGTTTCGTAGCTAAGTAGGGGTCCTGGCGCCGGGCCCTGACGTGTCGGCTGCACCTCAACGTCATCTATCCACACAGGGCCGGGCAGGTGATAGACCCAGATGCGCAGGTCAGGGCGCACGGTCGGTGGAAAATCGCCGGTGGGTACTTCAATCTCGTAGCGGTGCCACTGACCATCGGAAATGGGTGTCACTCCCACGTGCTTGAAATCGTATCGCTCGCCAGAGTAGAAGTTCAGGTTGATATAGGTGTTTGGGGTTTCGGTGCGCGCCCAAAAGGAGACGCGGTAGGTTGAATTAGGGGCGGGCGCCACCGAGGAAGTGGCCGCAAGAGAGAATCCCCCGGGCACAACGGTGTACAGCTTCACGGAGCGTTTTCCAGTGTGGGCTTGCGTTTCGTCCAGCACGGCTCCCGCCAGCGCCCAATCGTCTCCCCCCGCCTCGAAGGATGGGTTGGAGACTCCTTCCCTTGCCCGGACTGGTACAGGCCGTTGCGAGGTGGTGCGCGCATAGACGAAAAGCGTGCCCTTGCCCAGGTCGAGTTTGGGCTGCGCCACGCTGACGATTACCCGCTCGTCAGGCAGTGGGGTAGCATTTGTTTCGAGGACGACATTCCTGCCTTCTTCCTGCCAGACTGCGCGCACGCTTGCGGGGTCGAGGAAAAGTTCTCCTGCCCTTAGCGGCAGGGCGAAAACCTGGCCGTCCGCCGGGATAGGTTGATCGCCGACTTTAGCCCGCCATGGCCAGCCTGGGTGCCACCAGTCGGGCCGCGGTGCGGCCGCCGCGGACCTGGGACCCTTTACTCCAATGAGCCGGGCTTCCAGCAAACTGGCTGTGCGGGCTGCTTGCTCGGCTGCCCACTGGTACCCGTCGTGGAGCAGAACTGTCGCCCGCGCGCGAAAACTCTTGCCGCCAAGAAGTGGTCCCTTCGCCACTAATTCCAACCGGGCGGTGTCCACTATGCCCGTCTGGCCCCGGTCGCGCGGGAAGAAACCCTGGCGAAACCAGCAGTTTTTGGGCTCGGCTCGCAGGTTAACGAGCGAGAAGCTGTTTCGGTAGTCCCCGGAGTTGAAAATCGTAGCTACCGGCGGTACATAGGGACCTTCGCGCCAGCCGCCGCTAATTACCCGGTCCTGGCCTGTCGCAACGCCCGTAAAGTTAGGAAAGATTTTGTCCCAGTCGCCCTTGTCCAGAACTATGTCCACGAGGGATATTTCATCCGCCTTAAATGTGTTCGCTGTCTTTGCGCTGGCAACAACCTCGAAGAACGGGACGTAGGGATAGAAGAAATACCATTGTTGCACGTGTAGCTCGCGCCGCTTCTGCGTCACCCATACTGCTGCAAAGGCGGGTGTGTTTGCAGCGACAGTGACTTGAGCGGGCGCGGAGTGCTGGTAGCTCTTGCGCTCCTGAGACAGGAAACGGTCGGCACTGATGGTAGGCGAGAGGGGGTCAAATTTTCCCCATTGTCCCCAGCTCGCGCCGAAACTGTTTCTCGCCAGATTCCGCCCAGCACGCCACCTCAACTCGGTTATTGTGCCGCCCGCGGCGGGATCGAAAACGGCCAGCAGTTCGCTGTTTTGCACCCGCACGCGGCCGCCAGGCAGACTCTCGACCCGCAGGTCGCGGCGGCCATCGGATTCAGCAGGGCACAGGAAGAAAGGACCTGGGCCAGCAGACGGCAAGCTGCACAAAACCGTCCCTGCACGGACTGGGCCTGGTGGGAGGGCTTCTGACAGGGGCCGAGGGACGATGCTGGCTGCTACAGTCATCCCAACGCCGTCCCGCACCACGACTCCCTTTTCGAGCTTTGCTAGCGCCACGCGGTCGAGCTCCACCATCACGGGCTGCCCCGGCCCGGCACCAGGCTCGTGCACGATGAAAGCCGCCACCGCGTCTTCGGGCACCGACACCGGCTGCGGGATGGGCGCCGGCACTGCAAAAGTCAGACGCGCGCGACGTGGCACCCCTATGACGCGGTAAGACAACTCCAGTGCGGCCTGGCCTTTGTCGTCCGCCTCGGGACGCAGGACAGTTGCCCGGATGACAGTTGCCTGGTCGTCACTTACTTCAACCGGCACGGCTTGGCCGTTCAGCGCGGCTTTTATTTCTTGTACCGGGGCACGGGTCGCCCAGCGGTTCGCCGTTGCCGTGGCAGTCACGGAAATTTGTCCGTCCGGCTGCGCGTCGGCACGCACTTGCCACTCCGGGTCGGCGAGGACCATCACCGGCCGCCAGAAAAAGGCTTCCCGGCCGCCGACTTCTATTACCAGCGCCGCCGTTTTTTGCCCCCATTCCAGGTCCGCCGTAGTCTTCACATCAAGGGCTATTGTCGTTTCGCGCTTTGGCCCGACCCTGAAGCTCACCCAGGGGGCCTTGATGCTGGGTAGCCAAGTGCGGAGAGTGACGCGCCCACTCACCGGCGCGGATGTCAGGTTTGTCAGCTTTACCTCGAAACGGTGCGTTCCATTGGCCACCACCTGCATCGGTCCCGCTGTTGGTTTCACCGGACAGAAGCTGAACTGGTAGAGACCGTAGTACCTCATGGTGTCCTGCGCCGCCGTCACGCCGTCCTTGGCACGGCTTGCGGCCACTGTGACAAAGGTTTGGCCGTCCCGAGTGATAGCCTGGGCCTCGGCCAACGGCCAGCGGACGTCCGTCTTGACGGCCAGGCTGACCTTATGCGGCTTGGTGATATCGGTGTTGTACACGGCCAGGACGGTTGTGGTACCGGCCTGCAGGCGCGCTCCGATAACGCCAGGTGCTGCGACAGCCCAGTCGCTTTTTACGCCGCCCCACTCAAGGATGGCTCGCCAGTATGTCGGGTCGAGCTGGTCGCCGAGAAAGCCATTGCAGTACCAGACCTTGCCCCCCGGCAGAATAAAGTCGCGCGAGAACCCGGTGTTCGCATAGCAGCTATGGGCCAAGGCCCCTTGGGCCCAGACGTTATGCGGCCAGAAACGCATCTTCGTTGCCGGGACGCCCTTCAGTACTCCGCCGTAGTTCACGACTGTTTCTGGCAGACGCGCTGGCACTCGCCTCTCAGCCGGCTGGTCGGTAGTGCGGATGTGTATCCAGTCCAACTCCAGGTTGCAGACCCGCTGGTCGGTATTCTTCCCACCGGTTTCGAAGTTTGGCACCCGCGCCATTGCGAAACGGAAGGTAAGGACCGCTATGTTGGCGCGGGTAGTCGCTTCGGCGGGCACACTGACTTCCCATTGATGGTATCCGGGCGTCAGCTCGACCTCTCCGCAAGAGCGGTCGTTGACAAGCACCTCCATTTTATTCGGCCAGGCCACGTCGCCTGCGAAGGTGAGAATATGGTCTGTTGCTGGCGCCACTGGCAGAAGGATTTGCGTCTGGTCG
>JANZZA010000691.1 GCA_026419655.1 Armatimonadota bacterium
TCCTCTGGCGGGTCGGGAGAGATGGTGACGGTAAGAAGGCCTTTTGCGTGGCCCGGACTGTTTCCTCCCGCGGGTCGGGAGAGATGAGCGGCTGCTTGTGCGTGGGCGCGCAAAAGTGTAACCTTATTATAGACGGCACCATTACCGAGGGATATGAGCCATGCGCCGAAGAGACTTTATCAAGGCGGGTTTATCCGGAGCTTTGGCACTAATGGGAGGCGGCACCAGCGCGGCTCCGCTGTCCCAGCTTCCCACGCGGCCCCTTGGCCGCACCGGTCACCGTAGTTCCGTCGTTGCGCTTGGGGGCATCGTGGTAGCCGGCGAAAGTCAGGAGTACGCCAACCGAATCGTGGACCATGCCCTGCGAAATGGGGTGAACCATGTAGATGTAGCGCCCACTTATGGCGACGCCGAGATAAAGCTGGGCGAAGCTCTAAAGGGGCGCCGGCACCAGGTGTTTCTCGCCTGCAAAACTGTCCAGCGCACCCGCGAAGGCGCCGAAAAAGAGCTACACGCCTCCCTGGAGCGCCTGCAGACGGACCACTTCGACCTCTATCAGTTTCACGGCCTGGACACGCCGGAAGACCTTGAGGTCGCCTTTGGTTCAGGTGGGGCCCTAGAGGCTATGCTTGCCGCGCGCGAAAGGGGCCTAATCCGCCACATCGGCATGACGGGCCACAACCCAGATATCTTCTTTGCCGCTCTCAAGCGCTTCCCGCTAGAAACGTGCATGTTCCCGATAAACTTTGTCCTGGCCCAGCACGGTGACTACGGCAAGCGGCTCATGGATGAGCTGGTCAGGCGCGAGATAGGCATCATTGCCATCAAGCCAATCGCCGCCCGGCCTTGGCAAGAGGGAGAGTTCCGCCGCTGGCCCAAGTGCTGGTACAAACCCCTGGATGATGCCCGCCAGATAAGCCTCGCCGTCCGCTGGACACTGGAGCTACCAGTCACGACGATAATACCCTCCGGCCATCCTCAGCTCTTCGACAAGGCCTTGAGGGCAGCCCGCCGGGCTGCGCCGTTGACGCCCGAGGAGCGCGCGGAACTCAAAAGCTTGGCCTCCGCTCTTACACCCCTGTTCGGCGTGTGATGGCCGTGCAAAGCCCTTTTCCGCCGCGCGGCCGGCGTCGAAGCCCTGCCGCTGACGACGATCGCCACCCGGCCGTGCTCACAGAACAAAGAAAGTACACCCGGTGGGCCGACCAAGAAACGAAGTGACATAAGGAGGCCGGGCGATGATCGTATAGACTATCGTGTCCCCTAAAGAAGCCTTACTGAGTCTCACGACGCGACCTTTCGCACCCGCTCCCGAAGGAAACCCTCACGCGAGTGTTGCCAAACGCCCATCTCTATCCTGCCAAACACAGAAAGCAGTCCTCTTTGCATTGCCCGCGTGGTACTTGTTGGCCAAGTGAGGCCACACAAAAACTGGCTATGAGATGGTCTCCTGATAGTGAGACGGCCAGTAGTGTTAGGAAGCATTTGACGGACAGACCTTGTGTCGCTACCATTCCCGGCGGGTTTTGCAGAGCTGATGCGCGGACTCGTATTCGACATTCAGCGTTTCTCGATAAACGACGGCCCTGGCGTGCGCACAACGGTTTTCTTCAAGGGCTGTCCCTTGCGGTGCTTCTGGTGCCATAACCCCGAATCGCAGGCCTTTTCCCCTGAGCTTGCTCGCTATGTGAACAAGTGCATTTTCTGCGGAGCTTGCGCGGCTGCCTGTCCCCGAGGTGCGATAACAATTGACGGCCAAGATGGCTGGCGCATAGACCGTCGCGCATGCGACGTGTGCGGCCTGTGTGCGGAAGTCTGCCCGGCTGAAGCCCTGGTAGTTATTGGCCGGCTCATGAGCGTGGAGGATGTGTTGCGCGAGGTACTGGCAGACCGGCCCTTTTACGAAACTTCCGGCGGCGGTGCTACATTGTCGGGCGGGGAGCCGCTGGCCCAGGCAGACTTTGCTGAAGCACTGGTGCGGGCGATGAAGGCCGAGAAGCTCCATGTGGCCCTGGACACCAGCGGAGAAGCACCGTGGGACGCGCTTGTCCGCGTGGTCGGTGCTGGCGTGGACCTGGTGCTATACGACGTAAAGTCGCTCGACGAGCCGCGTCATCAGCAAGCCACCGGGGTTGGCTCGGCGCGGATAATGGCTAACCTTCGCAAGCTCCGCGCCGAGCAGCCGAACGTGGAGATTGTTGTGCGCCACCCGCTAGTACCTGGCTTCAACGACCGTTCCGAAGATTTCGCGGCCCTCGGCAAGCTCGCGGCGGAACTTGGCGTAGCCATCGAGGTACTGCCTTTCCATCCCTTGGGGCGGAGCAAATACGAAGCCCTGGGCAAGCCGAGGCCGCAGCAGAACATAGACCCTGACGCAGCGGCTGGCACGGCTCGGCGGGTGGTGGAATACCTGTTGGAGCGAGGCGTCGCTGCGTCCCTAGCATAGGGATGCGTGGAGGGAGGAGCGAGGGAATATGCCAAAGCGCGACGATATTTCGAAGGTGCTAATAATAGGCTCTGGCCCCATCGTCATCGGCCAGGCCTGCGAGTTTGATTATTCCGGCACCCAGGCCTGCAAGGCTCTTAAAGAAGAAGGCATCGAGGTCATCCTCGTCAACTCTAACCCGGCCACGATCATGACCGACCCGGAAATGGCCGATCGTACCTACGTCGAGCCCCTGACGGTAGAAAGCGTAACGAGCGTTATCGAAAAGGAGCGGCCAGACGCCCTGTTGCCGACCCTGGGGGGCCAGACGGGCTTGAACCTGGCCCTGGCGCTTGCCGAGGCGGGCGTACTGGCCAGGTTCAACGTCCAGCTCATCGGCGCATCGCGGATGGCCATCCGTAAGGCCGAGGAACGAGAGCTTTTCAAGGACACTATGGTCCGCGCCGGTTTGGACGTGCCCAAGAGTGGTTTCGCCAGCAACCTGCGCGAGGCCAGACGCATCGCAGAAGAAATAGGCTTTCCTGTTATCATTCGTCCCTCAGCCACTCTCGGCGGCACTGGCGGCGGCACAGCCTACAACATGCAGCAGCTTGAGGAATGTGCCGCGCGCGGCCTCGACGCCAGCCCAATGAACGAAATCCTCATCGAGGAATCCGTCATCGGCTGGAAAGAATACGAGCTCGAGGTAATGCGCGACCGCAAGGATAACGTGGTCATCGTCTGCCCCATCGAAAACCTCGACCCCATGGGCGTCCACACGGGAGACTCGATAACCGTCGCGCCAGCCCAGACCCTCACCGACCGCGAATATCAGATGATGCGCGACCAGGCTATCACGGTCATGCGAGAAATCGGGGTGGACACCGGCGGCAGCAATATCCAGTTTGCGGTGCATCCTAAGACCGGACGGATGGTAGTTATCGAGATGAACCCACGGGTTTCGCGGTCGTCGGCGCTGGCCTCAAAGGCCACGGGTTTCCCGATTGCCAAGATTGCCGCAAAGCTCGCCATCGGCTACACGCTCGATGAGCTGCCCAACGACATCACCCGCGAGACGCCCGCGTGCTTCGAGCCGACGATAGATTATGTAGTCGTCAAGATACCCCGCTGGGCTTTTGAGAAGTTCCCTGGCGCCGACCCCACGCTCATGACGCAGATGAAGTCCGTCGGCGAGGTTATGGCCATCGGCCGCACCTTCAAGGAAGCATTGCAGAAGGCCTTGCGAGGACTGGAGATTGGCCGGTTCGGCCTGGGCGCCGACGGCAAGGGCAGCCATTACGACCGCATGCCCCCCGAAGAATTGCGCGCCGCTCTGCGCCAGCCTCATCCCGACCGACTCTTCCAGATACGTTCCGCCATGCGCAGCGGCTTCTCCGTCGAGGAGTTACACGAGCTAACCGGCATTGACCCATGGTTCCTCTGGCACTGCTACGACATTATCCGAATGCAAGACGACCTGGCGCAGTACAACCCAAAGCGAGTTGGCGAAGAGGCAGAGCCAGGAGCTGGACTGAGGCGCCTGTCGGCGGAGAAGCTGCGCGAGGCAAAGCGCTGGGGCTTCTCAGACCGCCAGATAGCCGTGCTGGTAGGTGCCACCGACGACCAGGTCCGCCAGCGTCGAAAGGAGCTGAGAATCGAACCGACTGTCAAGCTCGTAGATACCTGCGCGGCGGAATTCGAGGCCTACACGCCTTACTACTATCTCACCTATGAGGAAGAGGACGAATTCCGCCCCAGCCAGAAGCCCAACGTCGTGATACTGGGCGCCGGCCCCAACCGCATCGGCCAGGGCATTGAGTTTGACTACTGCTGCGTCCACGGTGCCTTCGCCCTAAAAGAAGCTGGCTACGATGCCATCATGGTCAACTCCAACCCAGAGACCGTGTCCACAGACTACGACCCCTCGGACAAGCTTTACTTCGAGCCCTTGACCCTTGAGGACGTGCTCAACATCACCGACAAGGAAAAACCTTATGGCGTCATAGTGCAGTTTGGTGGCCAGACGCCGCTGAATCTGGCCCTGGGTCTGCAGCGGCACGGCGTGCCTATACTGGGCACGCAACCGGAAATGATAGAGCGGGCCGAAAACAGAGAATTCTTCGCGGCGATGCTGCGACGCATTGGGGCACGCCAGCCGGCTAATGGTTCGGCCGTGACCGTCGGGGAAGCGGTGCGCGTTGCCAACGAAGTGGGCTATCCGGTGCTTGTGCGGCCCAGCTTCGTACTCGGCGGGCGGGCAATGGCCATCGTCTACAACGACGACATGCTCCGCGACTACATGGAAGAGGCCGTCGAGGCAGCCCCCGATGCCCCAGTGCTGATAGACAAGTTTCTCGAAGACGCCATTGAGATAGACGTAGATGCTGTCGCGGATGGGGAGCAGTGTGTGGTGGGCGGGATAATGGAGCACATCGAGGAGGCCGGGATTCACTCGGGCGACTCGGCCTGTGTACTGCCGCCCTTCAGCCTGGCGCCGGAACAGCTAGAGGAGATAATGCGCCAGACTAAGGCCCTGGCCCGCGAGCTTGAAGTACGCGGCCTCATGAACGTTCAGTACGCTATCAAGGGTGGCGAGCTCTACGTCCTGGAAGTCAATCCGAGAGCCTCGCGCACGGTGCCTTTCGTGTCGAAGGCTGTGGGCGTGCCCCTGGCCAAAGTGGCCACCCACGTTATGCTGGGCCGAAGCCTTAACGACCTGGGCTTCACCAGCGAAATCGAAACAGACCACACGGCGGTTAAGGTGCCGGTATTCCCCTTCAGCAAGTTCACGGGCATTGACTATCTGTTGGGGCCGGAAATGAAGTCCACAGGCGAGGTCATGGGGATAGACGACGACTTCGGTACGGCCTTCGCCAAAGCCTTCATTGCGGCAGGCAATGACCTGCCGCTCCGTGGCACCATCTTCTTGTCGGTGCGCAACGAGGATAAGCGCGACGCAATCTTCCTGGCAAAGCATTTGCGACACCTGGGGTTCAACATAGTGGCCACCGAGGGCACGGCCCGGGCTCTGCGGCGGTCAGGCATCGAGGCCGAACAGATTGATCGCATTTCGGGGCCCAGCGGCCGCCTCAACGCCGTTGACCTCATCCGCCGCGGCCGCATCCAGCTTATCATCAACACCCCATCAGGCGCCGAGCCGCGTGCCGACATGCAGCGCATCCGCGCTGAGGCCTTACTCCACGGCGTGCCACAAATTACCACCATGGCCGGCGCCATGGTGGCTGCCCTGGCCATCGAGTCGCTTCAGGGCGGGCGGCTGGAAGTGCGGTCGCTCCAGGAATATCACCAGGTGGTGCGTGATGGCCTGCGGGCGCAGTAGCTCGCCGCCGCGCTGCTGGCCGTGGCTGCGCCAACAATCGCCCGCAATCTTTATACTCGTCTGGGCCACAGTCCTTTTCTGGCCAACCCTGTTCAGTGACCGCGCCCTCTTCTGGCACGACGCCTCGATACAAAACATTCCTCTCCGCAAGTGCCTTCGCGACGCCGTGGCTGCAGGGGCCTTCCCGGTCTGGTCTTGGACCTACGGTGGGGGCTACCCCGTCGGCTGCGACGTGCAATCCGGACTTTTCTACCCGCTCCAGGCCTTCGACCTGACAGGCATAGTGACACCAGAGCGAGGCTTCGCTATTTCTGCGTGGCTTCATTTTGTGCTGGCCGGGCTGGGCATGTGGGTATTCCTCGCCGGGCATGGAATAGGTGTGGCCGGGCGGCTAATAGCCGCGCTAGGGTATATGGGCAGCGGATTCCTGGCCGGCCACGTCATGCATGTGCATCTGGTTTGGCAGGCGGCCTGGTTGCCGTGGCTATTGGTGGGCCTGGACTGGCTATGGCGAAAACCCTCTTGGCCCCGGGCGGCCGTGGCAGGGATGCCACTCGGCCTCACGCTGTTGGCGGGCCAGCCGCAGATCGCCTTTTACGTTTTTTGCGCCTGCGTGCTCTGGACGTTGCTGGGCCCTCTGCCGTCAGCCAGCCGCCGTGTACAGGCCCTGGGTTGGACCGTGGCGGCGGCTGGCTTTGGCCTGTGGCTCGGAGCTGGGCCATATTGGGCGGGCAGGGACCTATTCGCGGGTTCCATGCGCGCGGCGCGTGGCACCGGACCAGGGGGCGTATTCCACATGGCCCTCGACCCGCGCTACTGGCCTCTCATTCTTCATCCATTCCTGTATGGCTCCTACGCGGAGAACGATTATTTCGGCGGAGCACACCATTACGAGGTCTGCGGATACCTGGCCGCGCCGGTACTGGTCTTGGGCTTTCTGGGCTTGGTTTCAGCGCGTGCAGAACATAGGCGCTTTGCTCTGGCACTGGCCGTCCTGGCGGTGGTGGCCTTTTTCATGGCCGCAGCTCGCCAAAATCCTCTTTATTACTTTTTTGGGCGCTGGCCGCCTCTGGGCAGTTTTCGTGCTCATGCGCGCTGGGTACTGCTGTTGGGCATGAGTTGGTCGGCCCTAGCGGGGC
>JANZZA010000038.1 GCA_026419655.1 Armatimonadota bacterium
GTCTGGCGGTCCCAGGCCACATTGAAGCCCCAGATTTCACCCTCCCTTGGCGGCCCGCCAACTGCCGCAAAGGGTATTTGCATCTCGATGCTCCAGGAATCCTCGCTCTGCCGGGCCTGTGCTGCCGCCCACCAGGCGGCATTCCATCCGCCATCTTTGCCTGCCGAGTCCCACTGCGTACCGCCGGCGTTGGCGATGAACTGGTAATAGCGGGCTTTTGTACGGCCGGGGTCTAGAAAGACTTCCAGGGCGTCATCTTCCCAGACGGGGCCGTCACGCTGGGAGACGGCGGCTTTCACCGGCGCGCCGGGGAGCTTGGGCAGGCGAGCGCCTACGTAAAGGTTAGCCGAATCCCGACACACCAACACCACCGGCTGCACCGGCGCCAAATCCATGGCGCCAAGACGCAGGAAAGGCGCTGGCTGCTGGGCCTGCCGCCACACACCCTCAGTCAGCGCACCGTCGAGCACGATGGAGTTATCGCCAATCAGGGGTGCCGTGACCATGGGCACTGGCCCCACAGCATGACATACCAGGGCAACCGTGATAGCATGAACCATCGGCTCCGCCTCCCAGAATGGGCTGTAGATTTCGCAGGGCGGAGCAGACAACCTCCTGGGGCCTGCAGCCGCGGACATACAACACAGACGCTGGAAGACGTGCAGAAAACACGGCCCCGGGCTGCGCCCCGAAAGGAAGAGTGTCTCGCAAGCCAGCCATGCGAGTCAGCGTCCTCGTCCCAGCGTATAACGAAGAGCGCACCGTCGAGGAAATCCTGCGGCGCGTGCTGGCACAGGAGGCGGTGGCCGAGGTTATCGTAGTGGACGATGCATCCTCAGACGGCACGGCGGCGGCTGTCGAGCGCATGGCCGCCCAGGACCCGAGGGTGCGTCTCATCCGCCACGAGCGCAACCGCGGCAAGGGCGCAGCCGTCCGCACAGGCCTGGCGCAAGCCTCCGGCGACGTGGTTATCATTCAAGACGCCGATCTGGAGTATAACCCGGCCGACTACGCAGTCCTTCTCTTCCCCATCGAGCGCGGCGAGGCCGATTTTGTGCTGGGTAGCCGCTACCTCGCGGGCGCGGATACCAGGCGGCTTTTCGGGCTCGGCAATCGCCTCATCACCTGGTGGTTCAATCTCCTCTACGGCACGCGCCTGAGCGACGTGCTCACCTGCTACAAAGCTTTCCGCCGGGAGCTTGTGAACGCCGGCGAGCTTTGCTGTGAGGGGTTTGACATTGACGTGGAACTGCCGGCCAAGCTCCTCCGCCATGGTGCCCGAGTGGCCGAGACACCCATCAGCTACGACGCGAGGGGTGCCGCCGAGGGCAAGAAAATACGCTGGTGGGTTGGTTTTCGGCTGGCCTGGGCCACCCTGCGTTTCCGATTCGGCTGAGTTTTCGGCAGCCCGACATCGCTGATAAACACTTTTGCCAACGTTTGCTATCCGCAGGGGACTGCTGCGAAAGCCGGCGCCGGCTTACCCAGACTCCAGAAAGTGTGCACTCCCCGACACCCGACCTTTTACCAGTGACGACGTCCAGGAGGCGGTGAAACGACTTTCGCAACAGTCTTGTAAGTTGACTGCTGCAAAAGTGGCTTACCCGGCCGCCAGACGGAGTCGCCGGTACAAAATGACTGGGACAGTCTTGTGCACTTGCCTGCGTCTGGGCAGGCCGACACCAGGCTTTGCAACAGTCTCCCTGAGGAGACTGTTGCAAAACTCACCCTGGCGTAGCTCCCGGTCCGTGAACGGCACAGGTTTGTGCCGGAAACTTACGCTGGGTGGGAGCGGATCACCCGTGAGAAGGAGGTTTTGCAACAGTCACCTAAGGGACTTTTCAGTTGTCTCGGGGGACGGTTGCAAAAGCTCGTGTTGGCCTACCCGCAGTGGGGAAAGCGTAGAACGCTGGCCGCCCGACCTTTTACCCGGGGTGCTCTCCGGGATGCAGCAAAACGCCTTTGGCAACGGTCTCCTGAGAGGACCGGGCACCCATCACGGCTATCGC
>JANZZA010000078.1 GCA_026419655.1 Armatimonadota bacterium
GGCCAGCCCGGGGAAAGGCGAGTTAACCTGCTCGAGAATGAGCACGCGGCCGCCGGCCATGAGAAAATCGCGCAGGCGAGCATTCTGCTGGCTGCCGGCCTCTATGACCCTCTCGCCGACAACGAGTATGGGCGTGGCTTCCGGGTCCAGGGGCACGTCCTCGCCCACCTGCACAGCCGTCACGCCATGGGCCTCAAGCCACGCAAGGACCGCGCTATCTCCCCATACGGCCACAGGCGGAAGGTCCAGCGGCTCCGTGCGAGTCTCGGCTGCGACAAGCTTTATGGGCCGGCGCACTTCGTCCGTGCCCGCAGGACAGGTAAACGTCGTCACGACCTCAGCCTGGCCGGGCGCTGCCCCGGACAGTGGGATTTCCCACTCGGCCATACCCGTGCGGCCTGGCTCTACGGCAAGCGGCAGCGCGTCCTGCCAGACCGTCTGCCCGTCCTGCTCCAGCCGCACCGATAGTACACCCTCCGCGGCCTGCGGCAGGTCATTCACGACCCACACCGAGTGCGGCACGGGCCTATCGAGATAAAACTGATTGCGCTCCTGGCACACCACAACGGCCAGCTTGCGGAAAGCCCGGCGCATTATCTCGAAGCTGAATCCCGGCCGATAGCCGGGACCATCCTGCCACCACGCATACTCGGATTCGTAGGGCTTATGGGCGAGGGGCTTGGCGTAACGGCTCCCGGGCTGGTCCCAGCGGAATTTTTTCGTTTCTTTAGGCCGGAGATTGTCCAGCCCTGAGGTATTCCAGATAAACAGGCAGCTCACTTCGTTGGCGCGGCCGAGCTCGACTATCCGGGCCGCATCGGCGGCGATGGAGCGCGAAATGGCGGCGTAGTCGGCGAAGACTTCGTCGTTAGCCCAGATGAGGGCCGTATATGGCGACCCATAATGCCACCGGCCCACCTCGCCAGCGTGGAGCGGCCGGCGCTTGTCCCACCAGCCCAGCCCGTGGCAGTTTGTGCCGTAGTGGCGCGAGATAATGTCCTGGGCCTCTTCGTTCCACAGCGAGCTGTCGCCGTCGTGGTAGGCTGGCCGGGTGGGGTCAAGCTCATTGAATAA
>JANZZA010000080.1 GCA_026419655.1 Armatimonadota bacterium
CGGAAATAAGCATTGCCAAGGATGCGCAGATGCAACGGGATGGTAGTCTTGATGCCCTCGACGACCATTCCACGCAGGGTAGCCTCCATCCGCGTGATGGCGCCGAGGCGCGTCTGGTCCCAGGCGATGACCTTGGCAATCATGGGGTCGTAGTACTGGCTGACAACGGAGCCGGCCGCCACGCCGCTGTCCACCCGCACCCCCGGCCCCGGCGGCACGTACCAGCGGGTGATGGTGCCGGGCGAGGGCAGGAAATTGCGCTCACCGTCGGCGGCCAGGATGCGGCACTCGATGGCATGGCCGTTGAACCATATCCGCCCCTGCTCGACGCTGAGCTTCTCGCCCGCCGCGATGCGGATTTGTTCGCGGACGATGTCCACCTGCGTGACCATCTCGGTGACGGGGTGCTCGACCTGGATGCGAGTGTTCATCTCGATGAAGTAGAAGCGGCCGCGCGAGTCGAGGAGAAACTCCACGGTGCCGGCATTGACGTAGCCCACAGCCTGGGCCACCTTTACGGCGGCCTCGCCCAGGCGGCGGCGCAAACTGGGCGACACCCCCGGCGCCGGGGATTCCTCTAACAGTTTCTGGTGACGGTGCTGGATGGAACATTCCCGCTCGCCGAGGTGGACGACTTCACCGTACTGGTCAGCCAGTATCTGGACTTCAATGTGACGCGGCTCGGGGATGTACTTTTCCATGTAGACGTGGCCGTTGCCGAAAGCGGCGCGAGCCTCCGAGCGAGCCTGGTCGAAGAAATCGGAAAGCTGGGCAGGATTATGGGCTATGCGTATGCCGCGGCCGCCGCCGCCGGAGACGGCCTTTAGCATGACCGGATAGCCTATCTCAGCAGCTACCTGGCGAGCCTCACGCATATCGCTGAGCATCCCGTAGCTTCCAGGCACCACGGGCACGCCAGCCTCTCGCGCGAGGCGGCGGGCCTCAGCCTTGTCCCCCATCCGCGCAATGACCTGGGACGGCGGGCCGATGAACACTATCTTGCAAGCCTCGCAGGCCTCAGCAAAATGAGGGTCCTCGGAGAGATTGCCGTAGCCGGGATGGATGGCGTCGGCGCCGGTCACTACGGCCGCGGAGATTATGTTGGCCACGTTGAGGTAACTGTCGCGGTTGGGCGGCGGCCCGATGCAGACAGCCTCGTCGGCCATCTGCACGTGAAGGCTCTCCCGGTCCGCCTCGGAATAAACAGCCACGGTCTTCAGGCCAAGCTCGCGGCACGCCTGAATCACACGGCAGGCAATCTCACCCCGGTTGGCTATAAGCACTCGCTCGAACATGATCTCTACCTAAGTCCACCGACACCGCCGCGGGTCCTTTTCTTGTGACAGCGCTGGCCCACTGACGTCTCAAGCCGGTTTTCCCAAGACCAAAAGCCAAGTCGAACCAAGTAAGGCCTTTTTCTGGGGGAAACCCTTTGAAAAGGGTTCTCCCCCAGACCCCCTTCCCAAACTTTTCGTCCTGTGTCCACCCCACCTAGCCCTTTTTCAGGGATGCCGGGCCCAGCCAATAGCACAGCTACCGCTGGCTCGCCGCGCGGCGCCCGGGCGGCATATGACGCCGACTCAGTACTGCGGATGGGACGGGCATTTTACCATACCACTGGCCGGGTCGTACTGGTAAGGCTGGCCGCTGACAGGACAGGTAATAAGCGACGGCATGTTCAGGTCCTGGAGGCTAGCCGGATATGCCCCCGTGTCCGATACGGACATCTGTATAGCCTGGCGCACCTGGCTGAGATTGTTCATACACTCCATGCTCTCGGCTTTCTGCATAACCTGGCCCAACACAGTCTCTGGCTCGACAGGCACCGCCGTCGGCTCGCCGGATTCCACGGCTTCTTTTAGCTGCTTGGCCCGCCGCGGCGAGTACCAGCCGAAATAGACCCCCGCGGCCACGGCAATGAGTGCTATCACAACGAGAATTTCTATGAGGACAAAGCCACCGGCACGCTTCATATCCACCACCTCAACGAGGACTAGTCGGCATCAGCCGGCAACAAACGAGCTATAGGTGTGGCGTACTCTACGCGCACTCCGTCGTCGGCCAGGAATTCGAGCAAGGTCCCGTCCACCGGGGCTTCGATGACCACGGCCTGGCGCAAAGCTTCTACAACTGCGATGGGCTGACCCCTGGCCACCTGCTGGCCCACCTCGGCCAGAGGCGGGTCGCCAGGCTTGCGGGCACGGCGGAAGAAGCCTACCACATGAGAAACAACCAGGACGCCGTGGTGGACATGAGCCGCGGGAGCAGCCTCAGGAGTGGCCTCAGATACAGCGCCCGCAGTGGGACTGCCGCCGCCGGTCGGCGCCGCGCGGACAATGCGTACATGAAAATCGCCGTCGCGCACCTCCAGCTCGGTGGCCCGCGATTCTTTCAACCTCGCCAGCAGGCTAAGGATACGCTGGCGGTCCATAGGCAATCCCGGCACTACAC
>JANZZA010000153.1 GCA_026419655.1 Armatimonadota bacterium
AATTATGCTGAGATAAGGCAGGTCTCCCTGGCCGGGTACGCAGGGGTGCCACTCGGCCTGCTCCCCTTCGCCGACGCGCTGGTAGTCCTTGATATGCACGTGAGCTGCATAGCCCACCACGCGACTGACCGCCTCGCCCGGCTCCTCCCCTGCCGTGACGAAATTGCCCACGTCTATACACGCACGCACCCACGGCGTGTCCATCTGCTGCATCAACCACACCACCTGCTCGGCAAGAGCAGGCGTCCCACCGTGGTTCTCGACGGCGAGGACCACGCCGGCGTCCGCAGCTTCCTCGACTACCGCCTCCAGTCCATCCAGGGCAAGCTTGAGGGCTTGGTCTGGCTCGACGTCCGGGTTGTGGCCGCCGAAGACTCGCATCACTGGCGCCCCAAGGCGATGGGCCATTTCTATCCCCCGGCGTACCACGTCAACCTGCTCGCGGAACTTCCTCTTTTCAGTCTGCACAAAATTATTGCCGACCGCATAGGCAGCCAGCTCAATGCCCAGGTCGTCCAGCAGCGCCCGAGCTTCATCCGGCTCGCGGCGCTCGTCACGCCAGTAATAGGCCAGCAGGTCTACAGTGGGCAAGCCCACTTCGGCGGCAAACTCTATGAACCCTTTTACGTCTATGAGGCCTTCGCGGGCGTAAGAATTGAAGGAATACATCGTCATGCCGGGCTTCATCAGGACATTCACCTCCTTCTGCCCCACCCGGGCCTATTATGCGTCCGCCTTTAGCCTTGCCACTTACCCGCGAGCGTGCATTCCACTCCCACGTGGTGGTCCTCCGCGCGTCTGTTTTTTCAGCGTGCAGAAGAGCAGAGCATTTTATCTTTTGCCAGCATGGCGCCGAACCCTTCCTGCTGCGACCGCGCAGAGATTCCCGTCGGTACAAGGATCGCCAGTGGCAGTCAGCGTTGGTCAGCGCAAATGTTTGCCAATGGGCCTGCGTTGCAGAAGCAGAATAAGAAGTTTGGCCGAGAGTCGGGGCAAAACTATCTTCAATTGGTGATTGTTCCAAAAGGTCGTGCAGACTTATCTGAGGTGCAGAAAGTTTGCAGAGCTGGTCTCTCAACCTCTTGCTTACAGTTACTTCTCTGTGTCACGGGGCTGGCTTTTACAACAATCAGCAAAAGACGCCGGACCGGAACCTTCTCCGAATGAGGTACAAGGCCAAGCTTTCTCCTGCGTCTTAGCGCGCTCGCGCCGACGCAATCGCAGGACCCAACAAGGCATTCCAGCAACTGTCGTTGCCGGGGCCCCTGTGCAGGATTCTCACGCGCCATGCCCAATACTGTGTCATACACAACCGAGGCCTGACACGTCAGAAAAGGCGAGAGAAACTTGATAGCTAACATACTTCTGCCGATAGCTGCTGATCCGTCCTGCGAAGTGAGCTTTGAACAGGGCCTGGACCTGGCCGACCGGCTGCGAGCGCGATTGATTCTGGTCGCACGTGCCGCTGAGGAGCGCGAGGACCTGTCTCAAGAGCTGCCCGGGCAGGAGAAGAGCCCAGTCGAGCGGGCCATGCCTAAGGAGGATTTTTGGCCTGTCGAGGAGAGGCGGCCGGGAACCGTGCCCGACCTGGCCTTAGCGGCTGCAGCACGGTGCGAGGAGCTGCGGGTGGCGCACGCCTGGCTGCTCGCTTATGGCCGATTGGCTCCGCAGCTGCGCGACGTGTCTCGACTGTGCGACCTTGCTGTACTGCCCAGGCCTTCAAACCCCACAGTCCTGACCATGCGGGAGGCTCTCCGCCTGGCGTTATCAGCGGCCTGCCCGTGTCTGTTCTGCGCAGCGAGCGTACTGCAACCCAGGCGAGTGGTGGCATGGTACGACGGCAGCGTAGCGTCCTCGCGGGCTTTTCGGCTCACCTGCGAGCTTGTATCGCTGCTGAACACCAGTCTGACGGTAGTGGTTTCGGCACGGGCCAGAGGACAGGCGGATGAGTTGCGTCATGAAGCTCGCGCTGTGACCGCCGGTTACCACATCGAGCGGGAGATAACGGCCCTCGTGGGACTAAGGGCTTTAGAGTTCGCCGGACTGGCCGACGAGGTTGGTGCCGACATGGTCGCAGCCCCGCCGTCCAAACCATTGATTGCTCCTGCCCTGAACCACTCGACGTACATGACCCTGGCCGCGGGTTAACAGGACCTGGCCGAGTAAGGGGGATCCGGGCAAGTTGAACCTGCGTGGCGGTGCTATTGTCCTGGCAGCACTCGTGTCGCTGGTGTTGGCCCTGGCGGCTGCGGCCAAGGCGTTGCTTGTCCAGGCCACGAGCTTCACACCACCGCCTCTGCGCACTGACCTGCTCCGTGATTACAGGGAACGGGCCTCAATCGCGCGACTGGATGCGTACACCTGGAAGGCCGACAATCTAGCCGTGGTCGTTGCACGGGGCTCCCCGCGCGAGATGGGACGACAATACGGCGCGGCTTTGCGCGACCCCATCCGCAAAGGCATCCAGCTTTACCTCATCGGCAAGGTGGTCAGGGACTGGAATTATCCCCTGGACTACCAGCGCCGCTGTGCCTCAGCCATGCGTCACCATATTCCGGCAGAGTACATCGAAGAGCTTGAGGGAGTAGCTGAGGGCAGCGGTGTGGACTTTGACATGCTCTTGCTTATGCACACCCACGCCGACACCGTGCATTACGGCCATAGCTGGGGCCGGCGTGACGCGGCGCCGGGCAAAGACTGTACTAACTTCGCCGTTTGGGGGCGCTGGACTACTCACGGCCAGCTTATCCATGGTCGCAACCTCGACTGGACCGTCTCCACCGGGGTGCAGACCTGTGCCTGCGTGTACGTCGGCCTGCCGCGGCAGGGCGTTCCCTTCGCACTCGTCACCTATGCTGGCTGCATCGGCGGCGTGACCGGAATGAATGCCGAGGGAATAACTTTTGGCGAGATGACCAGCTCCAGCTCGGCCGAGACCCTTGACGGGATGCCGCTATTCTTCCTTTGCCGGCAGCTACTGCAGTACTGTCGCCGCATTGAGGACGCCGAGAGAATGGTGGCGACCTACCCGCCTACCACGGGCTGGAATTTCCTGGTGGCCGATGGGAAAGTCCCCACGGCGCGCGCCTTTGAGGTGGACGCCAAATCAGTGGAGATATTTGGGCCTGCGGATCCGGCTGAGAATGATCCGCCCCTTCACTGGCCTATGCAGGACTGCGTGCGGCGCACAAACCATTTTGTCGGCCGAGAGCACCAGCTACGGCAGTGCGAGCGTTATCATTTCAACTACCGGCTGGCGCGGTCGGTCCTGAGAAGCATAGATACCTGGCGACGATATGCCAGTGTGAGTCATTGGATTGCTGCCAACCCCGGCAAACTGGATGCACGTGAGGCCAGGGCGCTGCTGCAGACGGCACCGGTTGGTGGCGACGGCACACTTCACAGTGTTGTGATGGAACCGGCTGCACAGCGCATGTGGGTAGCTAACGCCTCCTTCCAGGGCGGCAAGGGCGGGCCGGCGTGGAAAGAGCACTACGTCTATCTCGAC
>JANZZA010000201.1 GCA_026419655.1 Armatimonadota bacterium
CACAATCATGAGTGGCCATGGCGCTACTGCGTCATTGCCGTGGCCGGGCAGCATCTCGTCATAATCCTGGGCGTACATGAGGTGAGCCATGGCGATTTGCTTCAGATTGCTGGTACAGCTCGCCTGGCGCGCCTTCTCGCGGGCCCGGGCGAATACCGGGAAAAGTATTGCCGCGAGAATGGCGATAATCGCTATGACCACCAGCAACTCGATGAGCGTGAAACCCTTTTTCAAGTTCTCCACCTCCTTTAAACTGGCCGCCGGCCGAAACCGACGGCTCTCCCTGGCTGGAGTGTACCACATAGACGACGTCGGAGAAAGTCGGAGACATCTCGGTTTTCTGGGGGCTTGTTGGCGGTGCGGGGGAAAAGTTGTGGCGGAGTGATGGGGGGAAGAGAAGCGTAAGAGGATTCCTGTCGCTGGCCGCGTCGGGTGAAACGAAGTAAACCTTGCAAGCACGGATGCCACAAACGCTATGGAAGAAGTTGGCAAGCAGGTCCCCGGGGCGCGTCTTTTGGCAAAATGACTATTAGATAGTGCTTATCTTCGGCCTGCCTGGCACACAACCCGGCTATGTTTGCGTTGCTTGCCTTATCCTCGCTTAGGAACTAAATGGGCGCAGAGACGATGGTGCAAGAGTCACAGACCGGCTGTGATACCGGAAGGAGTTCAACCCACCCTTCGCGGCTGTTAACAAATCTCGCAGGGAGACCCACGGCGGTCTGGCTAGTAGACGGCCGGGTTGAACCAGGCAGCCTCGTCGGCGTTGATTGTGCTGAGCTTTAGGGCTTTCGCGTGCCCGTCGCAAAAAGCCACGCCTACTGTCTCGTTGTGGCGGTCCGCCAGGCAATTCCAGCCCGGATTACAGCCCGGGAAGGGACGGGTCTGGCGCACGGCCAGGTCGGGGCCAATACGGTTGTCGCCGTCAGAATCGGCCACCATAATCGTGCCTGCAACGTCTTCCACTTGTCCGAGGGACTTCCAGCCCAGGTACCAGCAGTTGAGGCCATAGCTGAGGTCCGACGAACCGATGAGCAGGTGGCCATAATTTCGCGCCGAGGGGCAATGAAAAATCTGGTTGTTCTTGACGTAAGGGAGGACCATTAGCGGCCACGGCCCAATCATGTCGTCGCCGTGGCTGGGCATCATCTCATCGTAGTCCTGAGCATACATCAGGTGCGCCATAGCAATCTGTTTGAGATTGCTTGTGCAACTGGCCTGTCGGGCCTTCTCGCGGGCCCGGGCGAATACCGGGAAAAGTATTGCCGCGAGAATGGCGATAATCGCTATGACCACCAGCAACTCGATGAGCGTGAAACCCTTTTTCAAGCGTCGCACCTCCCTGGAAAGTTTTATTTTCTGACGCACGCCGACCCGCGTTGTTCAGCACACGCCCAAGGACAGGCCGCACGGTGCCTCCTCTTCCCTGCACGCGCGCAACGGCGCGGCGCGAAAATACGCACAAAAATACCCGCATCAGCCACCGCAGCCCTCAGTACCCCAGGCGGTTGTATTCGGCCGACTGAGCCGCGTTGAAGACCTC
>JANZZA010000242.1 GCA_026419655.1 Armatimonadota bacterium
GTACCGGCCCCTGTCAGAAGGTGGCCACGGCTGGGGCGTGACCAGCTACGGCTGGGTCCCCCTGTTCAACGGGCCAGCCCTCGGCTCTCCCCTTTCGCTCTCGGAACCAACCTTCTTGGGCCAAGACCTGTCGCAGATACCTTTCCTTCTGGATGCGGACAACTTCCACGACCGAAAGCTCCTGGGCAACACCGACGAGATGGCCCGCAACGGCGTGTGGCTCGATGGCCACGCCAAGTTCATCAACAAACCGCTGTCCTAGCAAAGGGTCCGGGGGTACCGCGACGCTTCAACGTGCTCTGAGACAAGCGGTGTACTGCTGACGTGCGTGTGTATCATACGCTGCCGCCAAGCGCCCTTCAGGTAAGCCTTCCGGACAGCGTTTGGTAAAGTCGTCATCCGCGAAATTCCCCTGGGCCCATTAAGTTGACTACCGGACCGCGCGGCGAGGCTTTGCCCGGTTCAATGGTCTGGACTGGAAGCGCCAGGTGATTGTGGGAAGCTTCCGCAAAGCGGCATGCAACGAGCTGAACAAGCCGACGAGCTGAACAACCGGCATGGCCTCCGCCAGAAACGGTAAAAGGTTCGGAAGGGTAGGCCGGGGAACAACACTTTTCAAAAAGACCGTGGCAGAAACCGCCGTTGGCCTGTCAAGGAAGCAGAATGTTATAAAGCGCTTTCGGCCCGAACCTTTACTTGCCGTTGCGTCCCGGGAGTGGGAAAGCGACTTTTGCAACGGTCCCCGAGGGATTGCCCGTTGAAAAACATCCCCGAAGCTCAAAGTCCACCTGCGGGCATCCCCGCAACCGGAAGCCCAAGGCGGCGAAGCGGCCATAGTCCGGCGCGCTGCAATGTCGGTGCCGCGCGGCCGTGATACAATTGTGCCAATCTTAGAAGGAAACCCTGGCACGCCAGTGAAGAGTACTCACTGAAGAGCGCCCTACAAAATGGCGAGAACCTCATCGAAGTTATTGCAACAGGACAAGTCGAATAGCGTGGTCGAACAACCCGCACGCCGAGAGCGAGCTATCCTGGTTGGGACTGAGCCCCTTGAAGGAATGGGGCGGCGCTCAATGCGCGAACTGATGCTCCTGGCGCAAGCCGCTGGCCTTGCGCCAGTAGCCTTGCTTGTCCAGGTGCGCCGTCGCCCTACGGCCACACATTACCTCGGCAAGGGCAAGCTGGCAGAGCTTCAGGAGCTGGCCCTTAGAGAAGGCGCCGACGTAGTGGTCTTCAACGCCGAGCTATCACCCGTGCAGCAGCGCAACCTTGTGGACGCCCTCTCGTGCAAGGTGCTCGACCGCACCGAAGTCATCCTCGATATTTTTGGGCAGCGCGCGGCAACGCGCGAAGGTAAGCTGCAGGTTGAGGCCGCCCGACTGAGCTATGAACTGCCGCGGCTGGTAGGACGCGGCCGCATGATGTCGCGTATCGGTGGCGGGCGGCGGGGTGGAGTAGGCGTGCGCGGCCCAGGTGAGCCGCAACTGGCCACCGAGCGGCGACACATAGAGCGCCGTCTGCGCCAGGTCCGGCGGGAGCTTGAAGAAATCAAAGCCCGGCGCGACACGGAGCGTCTCGCTCGGCGGCGGGCGGGCCTGCCTCTCGTAAGCCTTGTGGGCTACACTAACGCGGGCAAGTCGTCGCTGCTAAATGCCCTCGTTGGCTCGGAAGAAGTTCCTGCCGATGACCAGCTCTTCGAGACCCTCGACCCAACAGTGCGCCGTGTGGTGCTGACCGATGGCTTCCCTGTTCTCATCAGCGACACGGTGGGTTTCATCCAGGACCTGCCTCATACCCTGGTGGCAGCCTTCCGTGCTACGCTTGAAGAAGTCGTACAGGCTGACGCTTTAATCCACGTTGTGGACGCCTCCGACCCCTTTGCCGAAACCCAGATCAAGGCCGTAAATGAAGTACTGGCCGAAATAGGGGCTGCCGACCACCCTACCATAGTCGCGCTGAATAAGTGGGACGTGGCTGCCGGGTCAAGCACGGCGCTGCGACTTCTTGCACGTCTCCCTGGTGCGCTGTCTGTGTCCGCGCTAACCGGCTACAATCTCGAAGAGTTGCGGGCCAGCCTGACCGACTTGCTGACCCGCGACCTTATCCCGGCCACCGCTCGACTACCCTACAACCGCCTGGACTTGCTGCATGCCATACGCGAGCGCGGCCGCATCACCACCGAGGACTATCGCCCAAGCTACGTCCACATCGAAGCTGAAGTTGACCGAGAAACGATGGGGCGACTCCGCCCCTACCTGACCAGCGAGTAAAGCCTGCCGACGAGACAGGGCGCCTCTGGCAGCCAAACCGCGCC
Source organism: Armatimonadota bacterium (assembly GCA_026419655.1). Classification (GTDB taxonomy): domain Bacteria; phylum Armatimonadota; class Zipacnadia; order Zipacnadales; family FEN-943; genus JANZZA01. The sequence goes on from JANZZA010000242.1 coordinate 2,315, forward strand.
CGCCCAGAAAGAAGAGGGAGGTGTCTGCATGGACGTAATGGAAGCAATCCGTGCTCGCCGCAGCATCAGGGCATACAAGCCCGACCCGATACCAGAAGATGCGCTGCTGCAGGTCTTAGAGGCCGCCCGCCTGGCGCCCTCCGCTGGCAACCGTCAGCCATGGGTGTTTTACGTCGTGCGCAGCCCAGAAGTGAAAGAAAAGCTCCGCGCGGCCTACGGCGCCGAGTGGTTGCACGCAGCGCCCGTCGCGATTGTAGCCTGCGGCCTGCCGGACAAAGCCTGGACGCGCACAGACGGAAAGAACTATTGCGACGTGGACGTCACCATTGCCATGGACCATCTAATATTGGCTGCCTGGGAGCTGGGCCTGGGTACCTGCTGGATTGGAGCCTTGGACGCGGCCAAGCTCAAGGAAGCCCTGGCCCTGCCCGAAGGCGTGGAGCCTGTGGCGATGACACCTTTGGGCTACCCGGCCGAAGAGCCTCCAGTCAGGCCCAGAAAGCCAATGGAGGAGTTCGCGAAATTCCTCTAAAAGCCCCAGGCACTGGCACAAGTTGTCCACGCAGTCCTTGTGCCCGTCGCCCAGAAGGTTAGCGGAAAGCATAAGCAGATGGCGGCTGCAGCGACCCT
>JANZZA010000347.1 GCA_026419655.1 Armatimonadota bacterium
GTGGCTGGGACGACGCTGCGAGGGCAGTTTGAGGAGCGGATGCAGCGGCTGCTGGAGGAGCTTCGGGCGCAGCCGGACGTGATCGTGTTTTTCGATGAAATTCATACACTCCTCGGGGCGGGAGCAGGCCAGCAGTCACCACTCGACGCGGCCCAAATACTAAAGCCTGCCCTGGCGCGGGGGGAGATACGGTGCATAGGTGCCACGACGATTGAGGAATATCGGCGCTACATCGAGGCAGACGCGGCTCTGGAGCGGCGTTTCCAGCCGATCATGGTCGAGGAGCCTTCGGCGGAGACAACGCTGGAGATATTGCAGGCGCTGAGAGGCCGGTACGAGGACCATCACGGGGTGCGGGTAGAGGACGACGCGCTGGAGGCGGCAGTACGGCTTACAGGGCGGTTTGTGCCCGAGAGGCGCTATCCCGACAAGGCCCTGGACGCGATAGACCAGGCGTGCGCGCGTGTGCAGTTGGGGCGGCTGTCTTTTGCGGGCACCGGGGAAGGAGGAGAACTGGGTGGACAGCGGCCGCGGGAGCAGCGGCCAGCCGTAACGGCGCAGCACGTAGCAGCGGTGGTGGCGCGATGGACCGGCCGGCCAGCCGAGGAGCTCAGCGGAGATGAGCGAGAGCGTCTCCTGGCGCTCGAGGACGAGCTTGGTGCCCGGGTAATAGGCCAGGACCATGCCATCGATCAGGTTGCGGCGGCGATAAGAGCAGCCCGGGCAGGCCTGCGCAGCCGCAACCGTCCGCAGGGGGTTTTTCTTTTTCTGGGGCCAACGGGAGTGGGAAAGACTGAGCTGGCACGGGAGCTTGCGCGGGTGCTCTTCGGGTCTCGCGAGGCAATGATACGCCTAGATATGAGCGAGTATATGGAGCGGCATAATGTGGCGCGACTGGTAGGGGCGCCGCCAGGATATGTTGGTCATGATGAGGAGGGGCAGCTCACGGGCGCCCTGCGCACCCGCCCTCACAGCGTGGTCCTTCTTGACGAAATCGAGAAGGCCCATCCGGATGTCTTCGACCTTTTTCTGCAGGTTTTCGACGACGGGCGGCTCACCGACGCCAAAGGTCGCACCATAGACTGCCGCGATGCAATTTTCATCATGACTTCCAACATCGGTAGCGACCAGCCCGAAATATTCGACCTGGCAGGCCGCCAGCCCTCCCCAGCCGAAGAAGAGGTGCTTCACGAGTTGCTTCTGCGTCATTTTCGGCCAGAATTTCTTAACCGGATTGACGAAATTGTCTTGTTCCGCCCGCTGGGAGCTGAGCAAATCCGGCAGATAGCGCGGCTTATGGTGCAGGAAGTGGAGCGAAATCTGGCCGAGAAAGGCCTGCGGCTGCACGCCACGGAGTCTGCCCTGGACGTTTTGGCCCGGGCCGGCTACGACCCACAATTCGGCGCACGGCCCCTGCGAAGGGCTATCGAGCGGCTCCTGGTACGCCCGCTCAGCGAGCTCCTCCTAGCCGGCCGGTTCGAGCGAGGACATCTTGTGGTCGTCACGGCTGGCGAAGAAGGACTTATCTTTGAAGATGCGGGCGTTTATGACCGGCAGCCGGGCAATTCTCAAGAAGACCAATGACCCGCGCGCGGCGAGAGGAGGGAATTGGAAATGCGCAGGCCACGGGTGCAAATCGAGTATCTTAGCGGCCCGGAGGACGGCAAGATAGTGGGCTTTTCCAAGGAAACGGTCACTATCGGGCGGAGCAATGACTGCGATATCTGTCTGACTCACGACGAGACGGTCTCTCGCCGTCACGCCCGGCTGCTATGCGAGGGCGGGCGGCTGTTCATCGAAGACACCGGCTCGACCCACGGGACCTTTGTTCACGGTCAGCGCATCCAAGGCCGCGCGGAACTGACGCCTGGAGCCCTGATTCGCGTCGGCCAGTCTTGGCTGCGCATACCGGGCTAGCCCCAACCTGAGCCTGTGAGGTGCTACCGGGTCTGTGCGGGCGGCGCTAAACCAGTCGGCGGAGGTGAGCTTGCATGTCGCATTTCACGAAAATCCGCACCGAGCTGCGGGAGGAGAAGTATCTGTTGAAGGCTCTCGAGGACCTCGGCCACCGTTACCTCCTTGACGCCGAGATCCGCGGCTGGGGTGGGCAGCGAATGCGTGTGCGCGTCGCCATTCCCCAGCCCAACGGCTACGACATCGGCTTCAAGCGGCAGGACGAAGGCTTCGAGATGGTGGCTGACCTCTGGGGCCTCAAAGTTGACAAAGACCAGTTCCTGCAGCAAGTCCAGCAGCGCTACGCCTATCACGCCATCCTCGACCAGGCGCAAACCGAGGGCTTCCGAATCGTGAGCGAAGAGCGCCTCGACGACGGCTCCATCCGACTGGTTTGCGAGCGAGAAGTCGAGGAAGCTCAAGCTTGAGGGCAGTATGCCAAGGCAGCCGCCGGGCCGGAATTTTTGGGTGGCCGGGATCTGAAATCTTCCCGCCATCCGGCAGAAATTGCCTCGTCAAACGTAATAAGTAGTGAGAGCGAACTCGCGATTGGAAATGTGGCTGGGCTGGGGTGGTGATCACTCGAAAGGAGGCAGGGAAGATGGGTTTTTCGGATAGCTGGCTGGGGAAGCTATTTGGGCGAGGGGGTGGCGGCACGGTGCCGCCGATAAAACGGGAGGACATTCGCCGGCAGGTGGAGGAGTACCGGCGGGCGCGGGAGCGGGGTCAGGTGACAGGGCCTGCGGTGACGGGTTCCGCGGGGGCGGCGGCCAGCGCCGAGGTCCAGGCCCCAGACCGCTCCATCCAGTCCTTGGCCGAGGTGGCCGAGAGCCGCCGGGGGGAGGTCCTGGCGGGTTTGTACCGGCTGGAGGAGTGCCTCGGCTATGGCGGCATGGGGCAGGTGTGGCGGGTACGCCATCTTGGCTGGGGCACGGACCTGGCGATGAAAGAAATCCTCCCCCAGCGCCTGGC
>JANZZA010000361.1 GCA_026419655.1 Armatimonadota bacterium
GGGCCAGAGCCTTTGTAGGGAACAGATAGAGGGCCTTAGCCCGCTGGTCTGCAAGAAAAGTCTCCAGCACGGGCACGTTGTAACATAGGGTCTTGCCGCTTGCCGTGCCCGTCACCACGACAACATGCTGCCCGGCACGGACGGCCTCGATGGCGTGAGCCTGATGGACGTAGAGCTGCTCGATGCCGTCGCCTCGCAGCGCATCGGCTAGGGCTTCCGGCAATGGTGGCTGGACTTGTCCATACCGCGCCGGCCTGGCGGGCAGACGCCGGGCCTCGGTGACCTGGCCGCGATAGTCGGGACTGTTTATGGCGGCGTGGAGAAATTCCGCGGCATTCATGGCAGGTGCTCAGGCCTGGTCGCTGGTGGCCCTGTCGTCGCGCTGCTCCTGCCCCTCGCTGGCCGAGGTCCGGCCCTTGCCGGCCGAAGGCGGCTGAACCGTAAGCGGCGGCAGGGGCCCCTGCTTAAGCTGCTGTTGCTGCTCGATGAGGCGCCGGCTGTAGCCGAGGGCCTCATGGAGCCGCCGCAGCCGCCGTACGAAGACAACCAATACCGTTGCCAGCGACACCGCGTATAACGGTATACGGTACCACGCAGCGTCCCAGCCCAAGAAAATAGCTGGCCACCACGCCACAATGATGACCAGCATGGCCACGCCCTCTATCATTTCGGCGCGGCTCATAGTTCAAACCCCCGCGTCGCTGCTGGGTTCTAGCTGGCGCAGGGCCGTCAGGGCCTCGTAAAGACTCGCCCGCAAGCAGTCATCCAGGGGCAGCTCGCCCAGGGGGCGATTGCTATCCATGAGGTGAGGATCCACATCAGTGATGGGCAAGGGACCGTCCTCCGGTATGGCAGCAGCAGCCTCCTGAGAGCCGTGGCGGCGGCGGAATTGCGCGAGGCGCAGGCGTAAGGCTCGCGCCTCATCGGCCAGGGCCCCGATGGCCTCCACGTTTGGGCGCGGCCGCTTGCTTCTGACGCGGTCCAGCCAGGTAACACGTTCCGGCGGAAAAAGATACCCGCTGGCTGCCAGAGCGTCCTCCACATACGAACGCAGGTCACCGTAAACGCCCGTACGCTCCCAGAAGCTCAGCTCCTGACGAATGGCGCGCAGCATCCTGTCTACCAGGTCGTCAAGGGCCACCCAGCCCTCCTCATCGTCCACGGGTCTGCCACGCCGCCTGCGCTTGCGGCCCGTCAACAACTCGAAGGCCACCGCCATGGCCTTGGCCAGCGGCGACCCTTCCAACACATCGAGCTGGCGCACCTGCAACTCCCAGGCCTTCTGGGGAAAGGGCGGCATGTAGGTGGGCTCGCGAGGCACCAGCCGAAAGTCCAGACGGCCCTCGGCGAAAAGCTCCGCCGTCAAAGCATATAGCAGTTGTAAGGCAAAGTCTTCCGGGTCCAGTTCCTGGTCGGTGAGAGGGGCATAGGCACGGTCGCGCCCTGAAGGTGTCTTGGCCACTGGTCGGACAAACTCATGGGCAAACAAACAAACAAGCCCATCAGGCCCCACAGACCCTGTAGCTTCTGGGGCAACCTGGATGCCCTCCTGCTCGGCGGCGATCTCGGCCGCCCGCGACACCATCATCTTCCAGGCCCTATACCCGCCAGCCAAAATGGCCGCGCCTATCCCGACCAGGACTAACGCTATCGCAAGCTCCATATGCCTTCTCCGCCACTGGCGTACGCGTAGGCGTTATGATTGTGAATAGACTCCTGGCTGATGCACGTCACCTCATACCATTTCACGCCCGGCAGGGCTTGCAGGGCCAGGATGCTATCACGCACCACATCCTCAACAAACTTGGGATTGGCGAAAGCTTTCTCCGTCACATGCTTTTCGTCTTCGCGCTTGAGGACTGGGAAGACCTCGTAGCTGCCTTGCCGCTCAAGGAGGGGGATGAGGTCTTCAAGCCAGACCACCACGCCCACCTCCGTCCCCACCGCCGCACTCACCACCGCCCGCTGGCTATGTGCTCCCCCCTCCGAAATCTCCAGCGAGCAGGGGCAAACCGTCATCACCGGCACCTGCACTTCCACCGCAAAACAAAACTCTTCGCCCACCATTTTAGCATCGAACCAGCAGTCATAGTCAAGCTGACACGCAAGCCGTGACACAGGCGTGATCTTGTCAAGAAAGTACTTGAAGCCCATTGATAAATACGCTGCCGGCGCGTCGAAGACCGCCACCAGCTCAGCCAGGATTTCCCGCATCTCTATCTGACTGATCCGCTTCTTGCTCCAGGGGCCGAGAACCTCGACAAATCGGCTCATGTGAGTGCCCCGCTCGTGGTGCGGCAACTCCACCGTCGCGTCAAACACTCCTACCACGCGCGCCTCGCCGCCCGCTTTCTGTAGAATGCGCACCGGCAGATGAAGGTCGCGTATTCCTACACGGTCGAGAGTGATGCCGCGCTGGTCTCCCCCAGCAGCTACGTCTGGCATATAGCTCCTGTCGCGATTATCTGCAGGCATTGCGGTGTCCATCCGAGCGGCGCTGCCAAGTACCTATCCCGCCTCGCTCCGGCCCCCCGTCCTTGCTAAGAAATATTCCGTTACCTTCGTCAGGCCGCGAACAATATCATCAACATCTTCTTCTGTGAAGCCTTCGTTCCAGCTTGTCACGAAGGTGTGAGCTTGCGCCCAATAGGTGTCGGGATAGTCTTCCTCGCGATACTCGACGTTTCGTCCATAGGGTGGCTCCCAAGGAAAGTGGCCGGAACCGTAGGCACGGCGCTCCTTGAGGAATGGATACATGCAGATGGGTATCCCGCCGGCATAGCCCGTGTCAAATGGCAGCCCCTCGGCCTGGATGGCCCGGGTGAACTCCTCCGTGGAGCAGCCGAGCCGCTCCTCATCTATCTGAAAGCTGAAAATCCACCAGGAATGCTCGGCCTTCGGATGGACCCAGGGCGGTACGATGCCTTCGATGACGCTTATACGCTCTCGAAGGAGACTGGCTGTGGCCCGGCGCCGCGCGAGAATTTGGTCCATCTTCCGCAGTTGAGCCAGGGCCACGGCCCCAGTCAGCTCATTCATGCGGTAGTTGATGCCCAGCTTCGCGTAGCCGCGCAGTGTGCCGCCGCGCTCGAAGTACTTGTCATGAAAGGCCCTAGCGCGTGCAGCCAGCTCGTCGTTGTTAGTGATCACGACACCGCCGTCGCCGGTAGCTATCTGCTTGGACTGCTGCATGCTGAAGGCACCCAGGTCACCCATCGTCCCGACGAGGCGCCCGTCGAAGGTCGCTCCGTGGGACTGGGAGCAGTCCTCGATGACGCGGAGATTGTACCGCTGGGCGATGTCGAGAATTTCGTCCATGGGGGCCGGCTGGCCAAACAAGTGCACCACGATTATGGCGCGGGTACGGTCGCTGATGGCTGCCTCGACACTATCC
>JANZZA010000434.1 GCA_026419655.1 Armatimonadota bacterium
CCCACCTCCCGGCCGACCGCCTCGACGCGACCTGCAATTTCGTGGCCGGGGATGACCGGATAGCTTCTGGCCAAAAATTCCCCTGCCTGGATGCGCAAGTCCGTGCCGCAAATGCCACAGGCCAGTACGCGAATAAGGACATCGCCGTCGCCGATGGTCGGCAGCGGGACATCCTCGACCGTGACTGCGTGGTCTTCATGAAAGAGCGCGGCTTTCAGTTGTGGTCACCCCAGGCGAGGAATTCTCTGGCCGAGCAGCAGCCCCTGCAGGAACTTGTCCTGTCAGTCAAGAATCTAACCCGTAGGGCCGAGGCAGAAAAGCGGGTGGGAAACGCGGCCCCCAGGGGGAAAGAAAAAAATGAACACCCTCGACCGGCGTCAAAGATTGGCAACGCTCGTGGCCTGGGGAATCGTAGCCGGCGGGAGCATAGTTTTTCTGCTGAGCATAGTCCTGGCGCAGGGAAACGGGGGCCAATTGCATCCGCTGGGCGTGCGACTGATAGCCCCAGCCGCGTTCCTGGTAGACAGTCCTGGCGCAGTATCAATAGTCACCACCAACCACGCACGCCGAGTACCAGCCGGAGGTGTGAACGTCGTCGTGCGGCTGGCATCCAAGGATGGCACCGAGGGCGTGGAACTGGTGCGCGGCAGGACAAACCGCCAGGGGACCCTTGATGCACGCTTCCGGGTGCCGGACCTCCAGCCCGGCACTTACGAACTTCACGTTGACGCCAGCGCCGGAGGCTTGACGGAGCGCCTCGTCCAGCCGATCGAGCTGCGGCGCGAGTGGAGCATCCTTCTGGTAACCGATAAGCCCCTGTATCAGCCCAGCCAGGTCATCCATATGCGCGCCCTGGTCACCCGGCGGCCAGACGTCAAACCCGTGGCCAAGACGGACGTGACCTTTGAGGTGCGCGACTCCAAGGGCAACAAGGTTTTCAAGAAGGTCGTGCGCACAAATGAGTTTGGCGCAGCGTGGGCGGATTTCCAGCTCGCCGATGAGATAAACATGGGCGAATACCAGTGCAAGGCCATAGCCGGCGATGCCGAGGCCCAGAAGGCCGTAACGGTGAAACGTTATGTGCTGCCGAAATTCAAGGTGACGGTGAGCACAGACCGCGATTTCTACCTGCCGGCTACGAAGCTATCAGGAAGCGTGGCGGCCGGGTACTTCTTCGGCAAGCCCGTGGCGGGCGGCAAAGTGGTCATAACGGCCAAGACCTTTGACGTTGAGTACACGAAAATAGCGCAGGTTGAAGGCAAGACCAACGACGAGGGCGCGTTTACTTTTACGATAGACCTGCCGAGGCACTTTGTGGGCCAGCCCTTCGAGCAGGGCAAGGCCTTCGTCGAACTGGAAGTAGCCGTGACCGACACGGCTGACCATACCGAAAAGGTTACGTTAACCCGTCCAGTGGTGGCCCAGGAGCTGCAGATACACGCCGTACCGGAAAGCGGCACTCTGGTACCCAACGTACCAAATAATGTGTGGGTGCTGGTGAGTGAGCCGTCGGGCAAGCCTGTGAAGGGAAGGGTGCGACTGGACAATGCAACGGCCGACGAACCGTGGGCCGTGGAATGGAGTCGACAAACCGCAGAAACGGACGACCTGGGCATAGCTCAGGTGACGATAACGCCCAAAATCAGCCCCGAGGCAGCCAGGGCCTGGGGGCTGGACACTGCCGATGTTGGCGAAGCCAGTATGCCAGCACCGCCCGTGAGAGGACGCCATGTAATGGTAGCTCCCGACATTGTCGCCCCTGACGAAGGAATGCAACCAACCGGCCCCATCCATTTGTCCCTGGCAGCGCGGGCGCCGTCGGGACAAGTTTCCAAGACGACCGTGGATCTGCCCACAGGAATGGCCACAGATAATGAGACAATCCTGCTGCGGGCCGACAAAGCTCTGGCAAAGGTCGGCAATACCCTGCGCCTGACGGCGCTAACATCGGTCGCTACCGGCTACGTGTACTTCGACGTAATCAAGGACCGGCAGACGATGCTCACGGCGGCGGCAGACTTGCGAGGCGGCCGCGCAGAGACGGAAATCACCCTGGGGCCGGAGCTGGCCGGCACCATATACGTCAGCGCCTATCGCATCACGCGCCGCGGAAATGTTGTGCGCGACACCCGACCGATAATCGTTGACCCAGCGTCCGACCTGCGGATAGGCGTGCGAGCCTCGCGCGACGTATACAGGCCCGGCGAGCCGGCCCGGGTAGACTTTGAGGTAAGGACCGCCGCCGGCAAGCCCGCCCAGGCGGCTATTGGAGTATCCGTGGTGGACGAGAGCGTCTTCGCCCTGCAGGAAATGCAGCCAGGCCTGGAGCGCGTCTATGCGTATCTTGAGGAAGAGTTGCGCAAGCCGCGCTACGAAATCCACGGCCTGGAGCTGCCAGTAATCATCGCCAGGCCTCTGCCGGCAGTGGAGGAGAGGGCACAGCGAGCGGCGCAGGTGATGCTGGCGGCGGTAGACCTGGAAGAACTGAGGCTCCGCACGCAGGATTCATACCTCAAGCGCCTGGAGGCTGCTAAGGCAGAATGGGTAAAGAAAATTCTCCCCAAGCTGGTGGTGGTGCGCCGGGCGCTTCAGCAATACATGGCCAGACGCGACCAGCCGCCCACCGTCAAAGAAGGGGCCAAAGCCCTAGTCGAGGGACGGTATCTCAAGCCGGAGGACCTCAAAGACCTGTGGGGCCGTGAAATGAAACTGGAGCCTACCTGGCCCGGCATGGACCGACTGTACGACGTAGCATTGCTATCAGCCGGGCCCGATGGAATTTTCGATACCGAGGATGACGTGCTGGTAATCGAGCCGGAGATGGAAGGCAGGCCGCGTTCGCGCCCAGGCATCTTTTTCCGTGCGATGAAGGGCGCTGGGGTGCCAGAAGCGATGATGGCAGAAGGCGATGCCTTTCCAGCGGCGGCTGCTCCCGGAATGGGCGGCGCGGCTGGTCCAGCCGCCCCAGAAGCCAAACCAGTCCGGGTGCGCGAATACTTCCCTGAAACGCTCTTGTTCCGGCCCGACCTGATTACCGACGAGGCTGGCCGTGCTACCCTGGAGTTCAAGATGGCCGACTCGATAACCACTTGGCGCATGACGGCCCTCGCAAACTCAGCCGCCGGGGAGCTTGGCTCACCTGACGCGCCCCTGCGGTGCTTCCAGGACTTTTTTGTGGACCTGAACTTGCCCCTAGCTCTGACGCAGGGAGACGAGGTCTCGCTCCCCGTTGCTGTCTATAACTACCTCACGGACCGGCAGACGGTGCGGCTAAAGCTGGAAACCCAGCCGTGGTTTTCTCTTAGCGGCGAGGCCGAGCAAACCCTGGATATCGCGCCCAACGAGGTAACCG
>JANZZA010000487.1 GCA_026419655.1 Armatimonadota bacterium
AGCCCTCTATCCGCCGACGGTCCAGAAGCCCGTCCCACGCAAAGCCCGAAAATCCAACCGCGACGGCCCATTCCGCCGGCTCAATAAGGCCGTCAATCCTTGGCGCCCGCGGCATTAGCGGCACACGGTACTCAGCCGCCCATGCGAGACCGACCAGATTCACCCCGGCGAGGCCCAAAACCACACGGATAGCTACGCGATACATATCTCACCGCCCCCCGGCAAAGAGTAGCGAGAAGTTCTTGGGGGACGCTGTCCCCCAAACCCCCTGCTGGGGGAACCCGGTTCCCCCAGACCCCCTATTCCTGGGGCGGGCCGGATTTTGGGCGCCCCTGAAGGCGCCGGTGTCGCGCTTTCCAGACTGATGCTCTGCAAGGCGCCGTCGTTCCGCTGCAGGTACTGCCCTGCGCGCCCAAAATCCGGCCCGCCAACAGCACGAGCATTTACGGAGAAGGGGTGCAGGGGGAACCCCACTTTTTGCCCAAAGGGGGGTTCCCCCTGCTGGGAAGGGGGGCTGGGGGAGAACCCTTTTCAAAAGGTCATAGGGTGCCCACTTTTCCTCAAGCATACGCCAGCAGCCCCGCCAATCTTGCGGCCGCCGGCGGTGGTAGGCCAATACCTCGGAAATCAGCCGCGCATACTTGCTTTCCCTCGGAATGCAGCGCAGCCCCTGCTCAATAACTCTCCGTATATCTCGCTCAAAGAAGGCAGCGCTGTACATTCCGGCAATGAACGTCCCGCCGTAGACGCCAGCACCGTAGTTCATAATATGGCCGAAACGGTCACAGACGCGCTGCATGACTGCCGGCATGCCTGGAGTAATCAGGCCAAAGAGGTCCGCTTCAATCTGGAAATCAATATCGTCGGCGTGGGGGTTATATCTCGGATGACCTGACAGGGGAGGCATTATTCCGCTGCGGCAGTTTTCGCGCCCGGCGGCATTGGCGTGGGCAAGACCGAAGCGCGACTCCGCAAAAGCCTGGCCCGCCTGCTCGTCGGTTATGTCCAAGCCGTAGCGCTCCAAAGCCTCCAGGAAGGTCATCTCAACGTACAGGTCGTCCTGGCCCAAGGCGTTGGACACAAAGCCTGGCTGCCACTCGCGGATAGGCCCGTCGTAAATGAAACCCGTCGCGGTGAATTCATAGGCGGACCCGTAACTGACGCCAATCATCCGTCCCGCCCAGCCGCCCAGCATCTTTTCCATGTACACGGCGCGATGCAGGGGTGCGGTGAGGGCCGTGGCCCATAAAGCTCGGGCCGAGAGGACGAGCATGCCGCCGCCTAAAAGGACGCCAAACCATACCGAGAGGGCCGTAGCGGTCCGCCCGCGTGAGCGAGAGGACACTGTCCACATCCCGGGCGCCCTATTCACACCTCTTGCACAGGTTTTCCCCACGTCTGTGCACTACCTCAAGACAGGCGGGCAGTGGCGTCTGTCCCGGCTCGATTATTTCCGCCTGCCATCTTTGACGAATAAGCGCCTCGAAGGCCGGGTTGATTTCGTAGCCGATGCTGTTGCGCCCCTCGAGGGCGGCGGCAATACACGTCGTGCCGCTGCCAAGGAACGGG
>JANZZA010000563.1 GCA_026419655.1 Armatimonadota bacterium
CCTCCGCCGCCGCGGGGTCGGTTCGCCGGTCTCCGACGCTTCCCCAGCAGGTGAAAAACACTTCGCCATGTTCGTGCGTCCGCTCCGGGAGCACCAGCCCCTGCAACCGGAAGCGCCCATCCCTGGAACTGGCCAGATGCACCTTCGAGGCGTGCAGTGGCGGATGGCGGCCCACGGTCTTCACCGCTACCTGGCTGCCCTTCGTGACGTATATTGTCAGCAGCGCGGGCACGCCTATCGGGTCCCATGTCCGCAGGTCAACCGCAATGTAGCCCCTGGCGGGAATTTCCCCGCGCGCCCTCCAGCAAGTGACATCCACGGCCCCCCTGGTGGTTATCGCCAAAGCCACTTCCAGCAGGTCTGCACCGCCAAGACCTCTGCGGTGATTAGCCTCGTCCTGCCAGGCGACTGGCCCCCCGTAGGCTCCCTGCACGGCTGGCAGCACGCAAAAAACCTCGTTCGCTCGCGCGAAGGATAACAGTAACCGGTCAAAGCTTGGCTCCTGGGACCTGTAGCGCCGAACGGCAAGAGCCTTTGCCCTGGCCTGGTCGGCCGTGACGGGCAGCTTCAGCCATCCGCCGGCAGCGGCCACTAGCTCTGCGGGCGGCAGCAGCGCGGCCCCGGGCGCGAATCCTCTCGGCGCAGGATACCTCGGCCAATGAATCAAGTAGCCATAAACTCGCGCTTGCTGTGCCCATTCGTCCCCTCGCACCCTGGCCGTCGCCAGAGCAAACCGCGTGAAGCAGTATGCCACCCAGTGGTCTGGGTGAACGTCCTGAGGATGTGGGGCGAGGATAACGGTAGGCCGGATGTGGTACATCAGGGCGAGCAGATCGGAGAGCAACTGCTGGCCGCAGTACGGCGCCTGGGCCGTGAAGCACCGCTCGTAGGGCGAGAAGGAAACCTTCGTGTAGGGCGACCGATACATATCCACGTAGCGCCAGTGCTCCGGCCGCCACAGCGCCAGGAGGCCATTGTTGGGATAGCCGAGAAAATGCACGTGATTCTCCGGCACGCCCAGCAGCCCAAGGGCAGCCAGCGTTTCCTTCTGCCGCATCCGCCCAAGTTTCACGTAGGCATCCGGCCCTAAGGGCAGGTCTCGCTCGCCGAAAATCAGCGACAGCTCTGAGCCATCCCCGTTGGTGACCAATGCCACATCCACCCGCGCCCCAGCCTCTATCGCCTGTTGTATCAGCCCGCCGCAGCCCAGGACTTCATCATCCGGGTGCGGGGCCACAACTAAAACCCGGTCTCGCGAACCGGGGGCGGCCATCTCATCAACGAAGCCTTCCGCCGCCAACGCCCGCTTCCAGGCGAAGTGAAACATAAGCCATGAGTAGCCTGCAAGCACGGCCACTGCCAGGCCCGCGCCGAAGACCATCCCTCGCACCCGCGCCCGCGCACGCTTACTACCCGACAGCAAATGCACTCCTTTCATGCTCGGCTAATGGCTGCCTCTTCCTCTCCCGAGGCGCTGTTTTGCTTTTCCAACGTCCTCAATCACGCGTGAGGAGCGGGGGCTTCGACTTCAGCCAGACTCTTCTCCCACCAACACCCTCACTCCCGAGGGGAGCCCTAGTGTTGTCGGCCTTTGCGTGCGGACGCGCCTTCAGGCCCAACACCAGCAGGCCTCTTCCCTGCCGCGGTGCAAGGTCAGTTGGTCGGCAAGAACGCTAGCAGCAGACCGCAAACATCTCGAGAGCCGACTCCACAGACTGGAAGGGCACCCCGGTCCTTGACTTTGGTGCTAGTCTAGCACAAAGGCGGCGCGGGACGCGACAGTAAGCTCTTCAGGGTCAAGTTGGTCGAAGAGGCGCTTGGTGCGGAGGGAGAAGCAGCGATGGGGCTGGCCGTCGGGGTTGTCGCGCTCGGCGCCGTTGTGAAGGCACCAGCCAGCAGCCCCACCCTCGACTGCTCCCCGGAGGTCAGCCAGGAAATCCGCCGCCTGCGGCTGCCAATCGCCATAGCCGCGGCGGAAAGGCTCCTGGTAATGGACTGGGACGAGACGACCAAGGCGCCTCATTATGTCTAGTAACTTCCGCGTCTTCTCTGCCGTCTCTGCTGGCGAGTCGCCATGGCGCGGCCGGTGCGGACAAAGGAAATCTATCCCAACGACGAGCAGGGCCTCGCGCACGTCCTTCTCGGTCATGTCACCAGCAAAGGAGGCGGTGACCAGGCGTCTGGGATCGAGCCGCCGCACGAAAGCGCGCAGTTGTTCGAGCTGTTCGACGGTCACGCGCCGATCGTCGCCCACGTTGCACTCGTTGGCCATGTCCAAATACCAGTTGCGATAGGAGCGCAAGGCATTCACCAGAAGTTTGACTGCCTCCTCGTGCGCACGCATGTCAGCAATGCAGCCCAGCCCTTCCCCCCTGGTCAGGGTCACGTCTACGAGCATACCGCGGCGGTCGCACTCCGCAATGAACCATTCAAGGCGGCGCAGGTAGTGCTCTTGGGGCTTGCCGTCGGGCGTGACGGCGGAGACGTCGTCGCCACCGTAGGCCCAGGTGGCCCATACCCGTAGCCAGTTAAATCCCAGGCGCTGAAGATCATCCAGGTCCTGGCGGACAAATTGCCGGCGCGCGCCCAGGCCGCCGTAGTAGCTGATACCCAGAAGGAAGGTACGCCGGCCATTTATCGTGAAGCGCGTTCCTTCTATCGAAAGGACTGTTCTGGCAGCTTCGCAAGCCACCACCGTGGCAACCATCGTGCAGGCCACCGTCGCTAAGCGCCATAGCACGAGCCTCGTCACCTCCTCGCCGGCCCAGCTATTGGCGAGAGCTTCGTTCGTGAAGAGGCACGCCTTTCCTGCGGCTGGTAGGGCCTTAGGGATAGGAGGCCCTTGGCCCTGCCCGGCCCCTCGCCGGAAGGTGCGCGTGAGGTGAGAGCAGCACGAAAAAGTTTGGGGAGGGAGTCTGGGGGATGCCCCTTTTCAAAGGGGAGTGTTCGGCTTTCTAAGGATTCTGTTGCAAAAATTTCTGCAGCGCCTGGGAGATGTGCTCCGAGGCAAAAGGTGGGATGCGCGAGTTTATACACTTTTGTGGCCCTCAATAAGCCAACACCGGGTCTTTGCAGACACCCCCAAGGTGATTCTCGAGGCCTTACTCCTTGCTCCCTGAAACAAAATCCTGAGTAAACTGAATAGTCCCTTTTCAAAGGGTCTCCTCCAGAAAGAAGCAGTCAAGAGTTTTTATCCATGCGACGGCAGCCACAGAAGAAAGATCACGGGCGAAAACCTGTTGGTGATAGTTTTGCCGAGGGCGATGCATGAAGCAGGCAAAGGTTGTAGCCTGTGGAAGCCGAACAAAGGCACAAGGCATATGAGTGGCGGCTGAGTTCTTAGCTGGAGGCAGATTGGATGAGAAGGCGCCTACGGTGGGTAATCATTGGCGGGCTGGTTCTTGGGCTGGCCCTGGCGGTCGGCCACTGCCAGCAAGAACCAATGCGCCTCAAGGAAGAATGGGGCAATCTCGCGGGCCGGTGGCTGTTCCGGACCGACCCGGAAGAGATAGGCGAAAAAGAAGGGTGGCACCTGCCAGAGTTTCAAGAGGCGGGCTGGCGGAGGATAGAAGTCCCGGGCGGCTGGGAAGAGCAGGGCGTCACGGACCCACGGCCCGGCCAGCCCCCAAAACCCAAGAATGGCCTGCCATGGACAGATTACGATGGAGTGGCGTGGTACCGGCTGCATTTGGTCGTGCCGCGCGAATGGGCGGGCGAGGACCTGGTTCTTGTGCTCGGAAGCGTGGACGACCAGGACAGGACCTATTTCAACGGGCGCCTGGTGGGAGAGACTGGCCCGGGGCTGACGCAGGCCGTTCTGGTGCATAGAAGGTACATTATAGGGGCGGATTTGGTGCGCTTTGGGGAGGAAAACGTCCTGGCCATGCGGGTCTTCGACGGCGGCGGGCCGGGCGGAATACCGGGGCCAGAAGTGAGCCTTCTGCCCCGAAAAGTCGCGGAGGCCGATATGACCCTACCTCAAGAAGACCGTCCCCTGCAGGAGCGCTTTGCCAATCCGCCGGCGGCCCGGCGGATACTCAAGATAATCCACTCCTGGCCAGATCAGCCTGAGCCTCAGGACGGCCTTATCAAGACGCTCCTGGCCCAGGGCTTTGGCGGGGTGGTGTGCAACGTCTCCTTCGACCAGTACCTGCGAAGCGAAGAGAAATGGCGGGCTTTCGTGCGGGCCGTTGAGGCGGCCAGGAAAGTAGGCATGTCCCTGTGGCTCTACGACGAGAAGGGCTATCCGTCGGGCGCTGCGGGCGGGCTGACGCTGGAAGGTCATCCGGAGTGGGAAGCGAGGGGTCTGCTGGTGGCGCAGGCCGACAGCGATGGAGGCGAGGTGAGCCTTGAGCTGCCGCCAGGCAAGCCCGTGCTTGTGGCGGCTTATCCGCGTGGGAACAGCGGAATCGAGGCCGACAAGCCTGTTGACCTGTCTGCGAACCTGGATAATGGCAAACTGCAGGCGTCCCTGCCGGCTGGAAAGTGGCGCGTGGTGGCCATCACTGAGGACAGGCTCTATGAGGGCACCCATGCCCAGATGAGTCTGGCCGATAAGCTGCCGTATATCAACCTGCTCATGCCAGAGCCGACGGCCCGGTTCATCGAGCTAACCCACGCGGCTTATGCGGCACGGCTGGGAGACGACCTGGGAAAGTATTTCCTGGCCACCTTCACCGACGAGCCATCGCTTATGAGCATGTTCCTGCGGCCGATGCCCTACGGAGTGCTGCCCTGGGCGCCCAACCTCTCCGCAGAGTTTCGCAGGCGGCGCGGATATGACCTTGAGCCGCACCTGGTCAAGCTGGCCTGCGAGGCCGGCGGCGCGGAGATGAAAGTGCGGTACGACTTCTGGCTGACAGTCGGGGAGCTGGTGAGCGAGAACTTCTTTGGCCAGATTCAGGAGTTCTGCCGCCGTACCAGGCTGTTGTCGGGCGGTCACCTGCTCTGTGAGGAATCGCTTGCCATGCACGTGCCGCTTTACGGCGACTTTTTCCGGTGCCTGCGGCGGCTGGATGCCCCAAGCATTGACTGTCTGACCAGCATCCCGGCCGAGGTACCCTGGTTTATTGCTCGCATGGCCTCAAGCGCGGCCGACCTTGAGGGCAACGAGATTACCATGTGTGAGACGTCGGACTTTGGCCAGGTATATCGGCCCGCCGGGGACAATCGCCCCCCAAGGAAGGTCACCGAGGCCGAAATCCGGGGCACCTGCAACCGCCTCATCCTCGGCGGAATAAACACTATAACCAGCTACTATACCTTTGGCGGCATATCGGCGGCGGGATTGCGGCGGCTGAACGAATGGGTTGGCCGCTGCTGCACGATGCTCAAGGGTGGCCAGCAGGTGGCCGACATAGCCCTGCTTTATCCCATAGAGACGCTCTGGCCGCGGTTTCGGCCGTCCCGGCACAACGCCAATGACTGCCCGGAAGCTCTGCGGGTGGAGAGAGTCTGGCATGGGGCCGCGGAGGGCCTTTACCGCGCCAGGCGGGATTTCACCTACGTGGATGGCCGTACGCTTGCCGAGGCTACCGTCCAGGACGGGCGGCTGGCTTACAGGGGCCTCCAGTGGCGTGTGCTGGGACTGCCGGGCGCCGATACCCTGCCCCTGGCCGCCTGGGAGAACATAGCGAGCTTCTGGCGAGAAGGCGGGGTGGTCATCGCCCTGGACAGCCGCCCGACCAACAGCGAGAAAGACTTCCCCTCGGCGCGGGTGCAGCAGATAGGCTGGACGGTCTTCGGGACGGGCGACGGGCCGCAGGTGGTGACCAGCACCAAGGGCGGGGCCGGGATCTTCCTTCCGAGGGGCGCGGAGGCACTCCTGCCCGCTGTTCTTGAGAAGGTCCTGGAGCCGGACGTTAAGGTGGCAGAGGATGTGCCTGTTCGGGTGACTCACAGGCGCATCGAAGGCCATGAAGTCTACTTCCTCATCAACGACTCGCCGAAAGCCTGCGAGGCTACCGTGAGCCTGGCGGTCGAGGGCCCCGGGGAGCTTTATGACCCGGCCACGGGGAAGATATCGCCGCTGGAGTCGGGCCAGGGCCTCAAGCTTGCCTTCGAGCCTTATGGCGCGTGGCTCTTTCGGTTCGCCAGGGGACGAGAAAGGGAGCGCTACAGGCTCCAGGCGGGCGATTTGCCGGGCGTGCAGGTCGAGGAATTGCCTGCCGCAGAGCCCAGGATGGGCAAGGGGGAGTTTGTCGAGGGCGAGGTTTCCCAGGAGGCCACCGGCGCGGCCGGAACAACCTGGCGGGCTGTCGGCACCCTCACAAAGGCAAACGTGGATACCTTCCTGTTCCTTTCCTTCGAGTTTCCGCAGGCGGTCAGCCTGGCCGGCGCCGAGGCGATTGTTTTTGACACCTGGGTGCCAGCAGGCCAGTCCACTCCTGCCGCCCTTATCCTCATCGTCCAGGACCAGGACGGGGCAGACTATCTGGCGGTCACGGCGCGTGCTCTTGGTGCGCCCGGCTACTGCAGAATTTTCGTGCCGCTGAGTGCCTTTCAGTTGGCGGGCTGGTCGAAGGATGATGATGGGGCGCTGGATGTTGAGGCCGTGCGGGCCGTCCGCATCGGTTGGGGCGGCTACTATGGCCGAGAAGGTGAGAAGATTGAATTCCGCACGGGCCCGCCTCTGGTGGCACGGGTAGCGAAGTAGCCCACCCTGTTACGCGGATTTGGTCGGGAGAACAACCCGAACGATTTTTCCAAAAGCCATTTTGCCGGCCGCCAGTCCAGGACGCAGATGGAATCCGGAGCGCAAGGCCTTGTGGACTTTACTGCCCCGGGGCCGGCGCGCACCGGATTTTGCAACGGTCTCCTGAAAAGAGCTGCCTCAAGAGCTTCCTGCGCAAGTCTTCCCTACCCGGCTATGGGCAGGATTTCTGGCGCACGAGTCGGCGAAGCAGCCAGGGCACCCTGGGGCAAAGAATCTGGACTATGATAGGCCACGG
>JANZZA010000577.1 GCA_026419655.1 Armatimonadota bacterium
GTTGCAAAATCTGGTGTCGGCTTATCTGGGTCAAAAAGTGTACAACGGTGTGCGCTTAACCTTATCACCCGCGACTGCGCCTGGGCGCCGGGAAACGGCTTTTGCAACAGTCTCCAAAGGCAGCCGCGGCAAGCTGAGAAAGACCGGGTGGTTGTAGCGTGAACGGCGAAATAGAGGAAACGTTCCAGCCTGAGGCTGAAGGGGCTGCGGGACTGAAAGGAGCCCAACTGGTCCCTGCGATAGGGGTGCGATTTGGCATTGGAGAGAGCGTGGTGTATTACCGCCGAGGGCGGCTGCACGTAGTCCCCGGTGACCTGGTGGTTGCCCAGATAGACAGGGCTGTGGACGTTGGGCGAGTGGTTTCGGTTTGCGATGTAGATGAAGAAAGGATCGAGCGCGCAGGCTCAGTGCTGCGCCGGGCCAACGAGAGAGACATCGCACGCCAGAAGAGCCTTGCTGGTCGGCGCAAGGAAGCGCTGCGGTATTGCCGGGAACGCATCGAGGCCCACAGGCTGCCGATGAAACTGATTGACTGCCACTGTACCCTGGACGGCCGGCGCCTAGTGTTCTATTTCGCTGCTGAGGGCCGAGTGGACTTCCGGGCGCTGGTCAGGGACCTGGCGCACCATTTCCACTGCCGCATCGAGCTGAGGCAAGTAGGAGTGCGCGACCATGCGCGGATGCTCGGCGGCCTTGGGCCTTGTGGCAGGCCCCTGTGCTGCGCACAGTTCCTGAAGACCTTCGAGCCAGTCAGCATAAGGGCTGCTAAGGACCAGGGAATTGCTCTCAACCCAGCTAAACTAAGCGGCCTCTGCGACCGGTTGATGTGCTGCTTGCTCTATGAGCATGCCTGCTATCGAGAGCTGAGCAAGGACATGCCCAAGGTCGGCGAGGTAGTGGACACGCCCCAGGGTCCTGGTAAGGTCGAAGCGGTCAATGTGCTCGCTCATACCGTCGCGGTGGAGCTGGAAGACGGCCGCAAGCTCAGCTTTTCCGCCGGGGAGCTTCGGCGAGAGCTTGGCAGTGAGGCTGGCCAGGCGGCAGAGGCCGACCAAGAAGAACTAGAGCCAACCGAGGACGTGGAAGTTCTGACAGGGGAAGCAGAAGCCGAAGCATCTGGAGGTCTGGCTGAAATAGTTGGGGCGGTGGAAGGTGCGGCGACCCCGGCATCCGAAACCCCCGTCCCTTCGTCTGCGGGTAGCGCTCCGAGGAGCAGGCGGTGGCGCCGCCGCAGACGGCCGGGCAGGCAGAGGTGAGGTGAACTGCGCTATGCCCACTTACTCGTACAAATGCGACAACTGCGAAGTCACCTTCGACCTTCTCCGTCCGCGATCGGAGCGCGATGAAGCGGCACGGTGCCCTGTGTGCGGAGAGAAGACTAACCGGCGCCTGATGGCTGCCCCGAATATTCGCAGTCGCAATTCTGGCGGCAGCACGACCAGCCTTTCTGGTGACGCTTGCTCGTCGTGCAGGTCTGGTAGCTGCGCGACTTGCGCACGCGCTTAGTCGAGACACCGCCGGATTGCCCCAGGTGCTTTTCACTCGACACGATGCTTGGGAAAGGGACAGCGCTTCAGGTAAATCGCAAGAAGACGGAGATCCCGGCAGGACTTTGCGGCAAGACAGAGCGACATGTTTTGCTTGCGGTGGTAGCAGGACAGTAGCCAGGGAGGTCAACGGATGGAGAAGACTGGCGCAAACGGCGTTTTCTACGTCACGACGCCTATATATTATGTGAATGCTCTCCCCCACATCGGCCATTCTTATACCACGGTAGCCGCTGACGTGGTGGCCCGCTACCGGCGGCTTCGCGGTCAGCGCGTCCTTTTCGCCACCGGCACCGACGAGCACGGGCAGAAAGTCTTCCGGTCGGCCCAGGCTCAGGGCAAAAACCCGCAGGCCTTTGTGGACGAGATAGCTGCCGCTTACCAGAAGGCCTGGAAAGCTTTCCACATCGAATACGACGCCTTCATCCGCACCACCAACACCACCCACGTTGCTACCGTCCAGTACGTGTTCGACAAACTCCGCGCCAGTGGGGACATATATCCGGGCGAATACGAGGGCTGGTACTGCACGGCCTGCGAGAGTTCCTTCCGTGAGGACGAGCTCAGGGACGGCAACTGCCCCGACTGCGGCAGGAGCGTGGAGCATGCATCCCAGCCAGCGTACTTCTTCCGGACGAGCAAGTACGCTGAAAGGATCCTGAGGTACCTGGAAGACCATCCCGATTTTATAATCCCCAGGTCGCGGCAGAACGAGGTGATTTCTTTTGTCTCGGCTGGCCTGCGGGACGCGTGCGTGAGCCGCCGCCGCACCGACTGGGATATACCCGTGCCAGACGACGACAGCCAGTCCATCTATGTATGGTTTGACGCGCTGATTAACTACCTGACGGTAGCCGGCTACCCGGATGACCCGGAGAAATTCGCCCAGGTCTGGCCGCCCGACGTGCAGCTCATGGGCAAGGACATCTTGCCACGTTTCCACGCCACGCTCTGGCCAGCCATGCTCATGGCTCTGGACTTGCCTCTGCCCAGGCAACTTGTCGCTCACGGTTGGTGGGTAGCTCCCGCTAGCGACAAGACCGGGCTGACAAAAATCAGCAAGAGTAAGGGCAATGTTATTGACCCCTTGCAGGCAGCGGCTAACCTGGCCCACGTGTCAGGGGCTGACGGCGACGTGGCTGTGGACGCCATCCGCTACTACATGCTCCGGGAAGTCACCTTTGGCCTCGACGGCGTTTTTAGCATGGATAGCGTCGTGGACCGCTTCAACGCCGATCTAGCAAATGACCTGGGGAACCTGCTTAACCGCTCCCTGCCTCTAGTTCACCGGTTCCTGGCTGGTTGCCTACCTGCTCCATCCGGCGACCTGGAGTTGACCGAGGACATTGAAGCCGCTCGACAGGCCTGCGAGCAAGCCATGGACCAGTATGATTTCAGCGGTGCCCTGGAAGCCCTTTGGGCGCTGGTGCGGCGGGCGAACAAGTTCCTCGACGAGCGAGCACCGTGGAATCTGCACAAAGCTGGTCACACCGAAGCGGCCGGACAGGTTCTGTATGAGGTGGCAGACGTGGCGAGGTGTGTGGCTCTGGGCATAGCGCCCTTCATGCCGTATGTGGCAGCAGAAATATGGCGTCAGTTGGGGCTGGAGGAAACCCAGGAGACAATGCGCTGGCAGGACTTTGCGCCTGGCCGCACTCCCGCCCATACTGCCGTAGGCGAGCCGCGGCCGATATTCCCGCGCATAGATGTGAACAAGCTCCAGCAGGCCGAAGTGGAGCAGAAGGCCAGACAGGAGAAGTCCACTGAAGGCCTAGTGACGCTGGCAGAGTTTGCGCGGGTGGACCTGCGGGCTGGCAAGGTACTTGCGGCCGAGCGCATACCCAAAGCGGACAAGCTCCTGAAGCTGATCGTGGACGTTGGCGAGGACCAACCCCGTGAGATTGTGGCGGGGCTAGCGCCAAGGTTCCAGCCTGAAGACCTTGTGGGGCTAACGGTCGTCGTGGTGGCAAACCTGGAACCGGCGACGATAAGAGGTGCAAGGTCGCAAGGGATGGTGCTGGCGGCAGGAGCGCAAGAGCCGGTGGCAATGGTTGTCCTGTCTCCCGACTGCCCGCCGGGAACGAAGGTGCGATAAAACAATGTCTACGAATCACACAGAAGCACACGTCGCTTTTTCCACGGTTCGGCGACGGCCAGCTTGGTGGGCGGTGGTGGCGTCGCTGCTGGCGCTTCTACTCTCCTTGGCCGGCATAACCGTGGTGGTCTACCTGGCGGGCACCAAGAGCGTGGCCACGCACCTGTATTATTTACCCATAATCTACGCCGGGTACTTTTTTGGCGACTATGGGGCGCTGGTAACCTTGCTCCTGGCGGCGGCACTAACGGCTTACGGTGCGCCGGCGGAGGTTCTGGAGGACGGCACAACGGTGCCCCAGGCGCCCGCAGACGTTATCATCCGCGCCTTCACCTTCTTCGTCGTGGGCATGGCTGCATCGCGCACGTCCACGGAGCTGCGCCGACGCGCCACCGAGTTTCGCACGCTCTACGAAGTCGCCCATAGCATAAGCTCCACTCTGCGCCTGCGCCAGGTCCTGGAGCTTATCGTAAAACACGCACTTTCCGTAATAGAAGCCCGAGGATGTTCTATACGTCTCTACAGGCCCGACACCGGTGAGCTAGAGCTGGTGGCCATGGAAGGCCTCAACGATGCCTACTGGGGCAAAGGGCCTGTACGCATTGAGGACAGCCCGGTAGACCAGCGGGCAATGGGTGGCGAAGTGGTACTGATTGAGGATGCGGGACGCGCGGGTGAGTTTCAGTACCCGGCGGCCGCCCGCAAGGCAGGTATCGGGGCCGTCCTGACGGTCCCTCTGCGGTCGAAGGATGAGGTGCTGGGAGTGATGCGGGTTTACTCAAGGCGCCCGGGGCGCTTCGCAGCCAGGGAAGTGGAACTGCTCACAACCTTCGCAACCCAGGCCGCCGTGGCCATTGAAAATGCAGAGCTGTACGAGGACATCCGCCGTAACTACTACGAGACCGTCCGTGCTCTCACTTCGGCCATCGAGGCCCGCGACCAGGCCACCTATCGGCACTCTGAGCGGGTAACAACTCTTACGGTGGCACTGGCCGAAGAGATGGGCCTCTCGCCCGACGAAATCGAACTGGTGCAATTTGGCTCGATCTTGCACGACATAGGCAAAATTGGGCTGGAGAGCCAGAGCGCCGGTGCCCCGGGCAGCACCGAGGAAGTGTTCTACCGGATGCATCCGCTCATCGGAACGAGCATTCTCCAGCCGATAACCTTCCTAAAGCCCGTGCTTTGCATAGTGACAGGACACCACGAGCGCTGGGACGGCACGGGCTTCCCCGAGGGGCTGGCGGGCAAAGACATACCCTTCTACGCAAGACTTGTCGCCGTCACTGATGCTTACGAGCGATGCCTAAACCCGCGTGACCCGGAGGAGCCCGGAATGGAACCCGACAATGCTCTGGAAGAAGTCACGGCGGGCGCTGGTAGTCGTTTCGACCCGGAAGTGGTGGCGGCTTTCCGGCGGCTGATGAGAAGGCGACCAGAGCTTCACTTTCCGCCGATGCGGGAAATACCGCTGCCCCCATCGCCCATCTTCGGCGCGGATGAACATAGCCAGGAAGGGCGGGAGACAGAGTCGTGAAGAAGACCCGCGTTTTCGGGTGGGTAGCCTTGGCGGCGGTCACTGGGGGGGCAGGAATGGGGCTGTGGGCTACAGCGCGCACGCCCTCAGAAGTTGCCGGGCCGCTGCCCAACGAGGTGCTCCAAAAACTGACTGGCAAACACTGGTACCGCGTGAGCTTAATGGGACAGGCGAGCGGCTGGGCAATGTATGAGCCCTGGCTGGATGCCGGTCCTGACGGCGCCTCGCGACTGTACCCCCGCCAGCGGCTACATTTCCAGGTCGAGCTAAACGGCCAGCAACTCAGCGCCTCCAGCGAAACCCTCGTGGAAACCGACGGCTTGCTGAGGCCGGTAAAGATCACGATGGTTGCCGACGAGCTGGGGCGAGAAAAGACAG
>JANZZA010000630.1 GCA_026419655.1 Armatimonadota bacterium
GCCCTGATGAAGCACCTCGCCGTGGATTGCCCTGCCGCGTAGCGACCTACGGCTCACCGCGCAGCCTCTTGTTGACTTCGCCGAGAGCCGCAAGCATGTAGGAGCGGGCGTTGTCGGCCGTGACGTTCCACGTGTCGTCCTGACCAGGGTAGTTGTAGACCCAAAGGCACGCGAGGGGCACGCCAAGGTTCTCCATATAGCTGAGCATGTCGGAGAACTTTGCCCGCGTCTCCTCGTCAGCCCCCGGGACGCCAAATTCGCCGACGAACAAGGGCTTGCGGGCTCGGCGGGCAATTTCCATGGTCAGCTCCAGGCGGCGGTAATCCTCGTAAGCGTGGACGCTAAGGACATCCACCGGGCCGGGGTTGTCGCCCAAAAGCATTTCCGCGTATTGCTCAGGAGTGTCTTGCGTCCAGGAAAGCTCGTGCATCTGGTGCCAGGCGGACGGGCGGGGGAAGCCATTGCCACTCGAAATAATGCGGCGTGGGTCGTACTTGCGCACTTCCTCGGCAAACTCGCGGATGGCCGTGCGCACAATCTCGTGCGTCAACTCGTCGCGCTCGGAGCGCGTCGTTGGCGTGCCAAGGGCCGGGATGATTGGCGGGCGGTGCTCGGCGGCATTGGGCAGGTCGGCCGCCAGATTGTACTCGTTGCCGAATTCCCATCCCCAAAGGGCAGGCGAGTCCAGGTAGCGCGTGACTACCTCGTGGACGTACTCGCGCATGAAGGCGTGGGTTTTGCTGTCCGGATTGCCCCACTGGTCGCACGGCTCGCCGACGAGGTCGGGCACCATATGCATGTTCCAGAAAAGGCTGGGGATCAGGCCAACGCCGTGGCGCTCGGCGGCGGCCACCACAGCGTCAAAGACCTCATAATAGCGGCGGCGGTCGTCGAAGTAAATCTTCATCTGCGCGGGCCAGAAGGGAGCACCGAAAATCCGGGCGACCGGGATTCCATGGGCCGCAAGCGCCCGCAGCCCGTCCTCGTAAGAGGTGTCGCCAGGCTTCTCCAGGGCGTCGGTGAACACAGTGATGTAATTCACGCCGAAAGCGCGAAAGGGCTCCCCTCCATGCATCAGCACGCCGTCGGGGCCCACATAAAGCCCCAGGGGGGCCGCGGCCTGCCCCCATGCCAGCGAAATCAGGCCCCAAAGCATCATCGCAATAGCAAGCGTCCTCATTGCTAACTCCTCTCTGAATATGTGCAGGCTACCAGCAGGCCAACTTCGCCGCCGGGTGCCCGTGGCCTTTGAGCCGCGCTGGATGGCGGGGAGCAGGGGCGCCGTCCGCCTGCTCCTCCCGCTGGGGGAAACCGAGGGCCGCTGTAGCGTGGGACACTCTGCTAGCCCGCCTACTTCTCCTGCTGCGGGAACCCGGTTCCCCCTAGCCTCCCTGTTACTCGGGCGGGCCAGTTTTCGGGCGCGCGGGATGGCCGGTCGGCTGGCAAAGCACTGGCAGCATCCGGTGCGCCCCTGACCTATTGCGTGCTCCATCACGCAGCCGCGCGCCAAAATCCGGCCCGCCCAAAGACATCTACGCAAAAGCACCTTCTTCCCCTGGGCCGGCCCCCTGGCACCCACACTGGCAACAGCACGAGCATTTACGGGGAGGGAGTGCAGGGGCAACCCCGCTTTTTGCCCAAAGGGGAGTTCCCCCTGCTGGAAGGGAGCCTGGGACATACGACCCTGAGACCGGTGAAGACGCAAAGGGTTCCCCCTGCGGGAAGGTGGCCTGGGCAGACTCGCGCGCACAGAGGCCGGGCGGCGACGGGCCCCCTGCGGGAAGGGGGCCTGGGGGAGAACCCTTTTTAAAGGGTTCCCCCCAGAGAAAAGCCCTTTCGGAGCTTCCGTCGGCCCCTTGCGCATTGCCCGAATCAAAGTCGTTAGCCAACCGAAACAGGCCCCTTTCCTTAGGCCGCAACCCAGCTTGCCCACCAAAAAGCCTCCCGTCCATGGGACGGGAGGCTCGAAGTTTCCCGCGGTACCACCCAAGTTCCGCCCGGCCGCCTCGCACTGCGGCAGCCCTGCGGCGCTCTTTCGCTATAACGGGCTTACCCGGCTCCGCCCTACTTGGGTCTTATAACCAGCAGCGAGCCTTTCAGGCGAGCGGCTCCGGGGCGACCTTCGGCGGACGCAGGGGCCGGCACTCTCACCTTCCCGTCCGGCTCTCTCAGCCGCTGCGCTCCCCGCCTACTCCTCCCCTTCACAGCCTCCTCTTCAGTTCGCGAAGCGAGCATACACTGCTCTCGGCCGGTTCGTCAAGTGAGCAGGCTTTGATCTCCCGCGTGCTCTTGATACCCTCTCGCATGGTACGGTATAATAAACGAACGTGCAGCCCCACATTCCGCAGGCACACCGGCGTGCCTTCGGGCGCCGGCGTGCTCGGTGGAGAAAAAGGGGGTGTTCAGCGTGCGCCGGTGTGCGTTTACGCTGATCGAGCTGCTAGTGGTAATCGCGATAATCGCGATCCTAGCAGCGATTTTGTTCCCTGTCTTTGCGAGGGCCCGCGAGAAGGCCCGGATGACAAGCTGCCTGTCCAACATGAAGCAGATTGCCACGGCAGCCCTGATGTACACCCAGGATTATGACGAGACCTATCCCCTGACAGACCACCCATGTTGCGTGGCCAACTTCGCGAGCACCTTAACGCCCACTTGGATTCGCGGCCTTGTCCCCTACGTGAAAAACGCATGGGTCTGGCAATGCCCCAGTGCTCAGAACGCCTGGGCACCCACCCAGCCCACCGGCACCGGTGACATGCCACGAGCCACGAACTACGTCGTGTCGGGCAACGTTGATGGCCGGCAGATGGCTGAGATTATCCACCCTGCTCAGGTGCCGTACGTAGTCGAGTGGTGTTCTTGCGACCCCCATGCCTACGTGCGTCCGATCAAGTGCTGCAACCGGGCAGGATGGGTGCGGCCGTATAACTCGCAGGCGTCCTACTGGGGCGTCCAGCACGCCGGCCTCAGTGGTCCTACGACCGAAGACGGCCTCTACAACGTCATCTTCTGCGACGGCCACGCCAAGGCCTCCAATCCACGCCGGTTGTGGACCGTGGATTATCTAAGGGAGTAGAGCCTTGCACTCCTCCCGCTTGCTAGCCGGACGGTTTCGCGCCGGGCGAATTTGCCTCGTGTGGTTATTAAGGTGCAACGGTTTTTGCGGCGGCCTGTGGCTTCGCGGCCAGTGCACCGAGCAGCTACCCCTTCGCCTCCAGCGGTCCCCAAAAGCCCCCGGTCGCGGCGTGGAAGGTAAGGGACACTCCGCAGTGAAAGCTGCCACATGTGCTCTTGCAAGTACGCAATCTGGATAGTCCTTGCTCTTGCCCTATCCTGCTGCGTAGGAGAATCCGGTATGGACTGCGCATGGGCTTCTTCGGGGACAGAGGGCCGCTTTGAGGGCCGTTTTTTTCGCGGCGTCGGCGACGTCGAGTATCTGCAGCTTCTCGACATCGCCCGCCGGATGTTTTCCCCTGACCCGGAATTCCAGAACCTGCCAATGCTTTACACGCCGGCCTGGAATGGTTTCGTCGAGGGGCCAACCTGGGGCGCCTGGTGGATTCAGAACAGTTACGGCCCCACCTACTGCGCCCTGCCGTTTTACGATGAGCCGCTCATTACGTTCCTGCAGAACTCTCACGACCTCTGGTTCGACCAGATGGGTGATGGCCAGCGCAGGGGCTTCCACGATTGGGTGGCGCCTGACGGCTGCTTGTGTGATGCTGCCTCGCCGGGCTGGATTGTCTATAAGCAGGGCGACGGGCGCATTGACATTCACGACTGGGGGATGGAGTTCACCGCGGCTGGGCTTCTGATGCAGGCCGAGCTACTGCTGATTTCGAGCGACCCAAAAGCAATCGCCCACTACTTGCCACGCCTGGAGCGCTGTGCCAACTTCATCGAGACCCGCCGCGACCCGCGCAACAATCTATTCCTCGCCGGGCCGGCGGGCAACCTTCTCGCGCCAAGCTATGCCGGCTGGAAAAGGCCCGACGGGACCTACGGCATGGCTTATCTGGCGGGGCTATCAATTACTTACATCGCCGCCCTGGACCGGCTAATCGAGCTAGAAAAGCTGGCCGGCAACCAGACCAAGGCCGAGTACTACGCTGAGCGGTGTGGCTTGGCCCGGAAAGGCTTGGCCCTCTTGACAACCGAAGAGGGTTACTTCGTGCGCTCCATTGACCCCGACGGCACCGTGCATGGCATTTACGGGGCAAAAAGGCATGGTTACTTCGAGGCGCCGCCTAACCACGATGCCATTTGTTTCCGGGTTGTGGATGACGCCCAGGCCGAGAAAATCTACCGCAAAGTTGGTTCCATTCCCGGCCTGCGGCCCTACGATTTCATCCTGCCCAACTACCCTTCCTACGATGACATGTACACCGACCCGGTAGGGCTATGGGAGTTCGGCCGGTGGGTTAACGGCGGCCACTGGTCTACCTGCGAGGCCCGCATGATTATGGGCTACTATCGCCTCGGCAAGTACGAGGACGCCCGGCGCTCGATGAAGCGGCTGCTGTACTTCGCCAAGCGCTTCCGCATGGACAATCCCTTGGTGAACTTTGGCAGCGATGTTTATCAGCCCCACGAGCCAATCAATCTGACTTATGACGCCTTCGGGCCCCCGGCTGCGATGGTACGGGGTCTTTTCGAGTACATATACCGGGCCAACAGCCTCACACTTTATCCGCATATCCCGCCCAGCATAAGACAAATCGAGCAGCTATTCCCCATCCGGTTTGGGGCGTCGCGACTTTACCTATCCGCAGTAGGCCGCGGGCCTGTGACCGGAGTGACCGTAAACGGCAGGCCCTGGCACCGTTCTGATGCCACCAGCGTCACGCTGGCAGCGCAAGGCTTGCCTAAAGTGGTGCACATTTGCCTCTGCCTGGGTGGGGCTAAACCCATTGCGCCATCGTACAAGCCCGGCCTGGCGCCAGCCATAAACCCGGACATCCGTGACCTGGATGAGTATCTGCAGGCAGCGGTCGCCACCGACGACCGCGCGGCGCCGCTGGCAAACTTCCTCAGACGCCTTTCGCAAGCCGGTGAAGCCGACAGCTATGAGGCTGCTCATGCCTTGCTCGCCATCGAGGGCCTCATGACCATGCACAAGCGCCAGCGGCTGCAGGAAGAGGGAAAGATTGCGCCCCTAGCCGACCTGACTTCCCAGGCGGCCGCAGACAAGAGCTACAGCCACACTTTCGACCGCCTCGTTGACGGCCTGCGGCGCGTAATGGAGCGGTACGCGCAATCAGACGATAACCGCCGCCGCTCCATTGCCGCCCTGTGGAAGGAAGTACAGCAGCGATGAAAACGGCTTTCTCTGGGGGAAACCCTTTGAAAAGGGTTCTCCCCCAGACCCCTTTCCCAAACCCTTTCGTGCTGTTTCTACTGCGGGCGCCAGTTGTGAGGTAATAGCCGAGGCCAAGGGGGAGTCACCACTGTTTGGCCGCCAATTCATGGGATCACACGAAAGTTTTCCCACGCTCCGCCGCCCATTCCATCAGCCTGTCGGCGCACTCATCCGGCACGTAGACCGCCCCGATTTCCACCGGCACGACCCCTTCCGGCCCGTGAGTGTCGCTCCCGCCCGTTACGTACAGGCCTCTGCGCTTAGCCATATTGAGGTACTTGCGCGTCTCCGCGGGCGTGTGGTCGGTGTGATAGGCCTCAAGACCCAGCAGACCATGGGGGATAAGCGTATCAATCATGCTATCGGTGTGAGATAGGCCCGGGTGCGCGTAGACGGGCATTGCACCGGCCTGGACCAGCAGCCGCACGGCGGCCTCTGGGGTGAGCTTATACCGCGGCACGTAGGCTGTTTTGCCGCGGGCCAGGTACTCGGTAAAGGCTTCTGGCTCGGTGCGCACCACGCCCAGCTTCACCAGAACCTTTGCCACATGCGGCCGGCCCACACTGCCCGCTCCCGCCTCTTGCAGGACCTGCTCCAGGGTTATGGGGATGCCAGCCTCCCGCAACAGCGCCACCATTTTCTCAGCCCGTTCCACCCGCCCCTCACGGATTTTGCGCATGGCCTCCAGCAGGGGCTTGTCGTCTAGGTCGGGAAAAAAACCCAGTATGTGTATCTCGGTCGGGCCGTAGTCCACGCTCAGCTCGACGCCGGGAAGCACGTGGAGCGGGGTGCCGTGAGCCGCCGCAAGCGCAGGCCCAACACCCTCCACTGTGTCGTGGTCAGTAATCGCTATGGCGTATAGCCCCAGCTCCAGGGCACGGCGCACAGTTTCCTCGGGCGTGCGCGTGCCATCGCTGAAGGTTGTGTGGACGTGAAGGTCAACGGGCATATTTGGGTGCCTCAAGGTGCCGAAAAGGTGCAGTTTGGTGCTTTCCTGGGCACTTATTGGGACGCCGGCTCCCCCACTTCCCGCCAGCGCTGGGCAAGATGCCTGGCCAGCTCCGCCGCCCCGGCCTTGTCCAGGGGCCAGTTCCCATCCCCACAGCCCGCACTCTGCACGCACGACGGGCATCCGGCCTGACATGGGCAATGGCTTATCAGGTCGGCCGTCGCGGCCAGAATCTCGCCCAGCCGCTCAAAAGCCGCCCGCACAATGCCTACCCCGCCAGGATAGCCATCATACAAGAATACTGCCGGCGTGCCCATACTGGGGGCCGAGGGATACGATACACCCCCAAGGTCGCGTTCATCGCATAGAACAAAGAGCGGCACAACGGCAATCAGGGCGTGCTCGAGGGCGTGGAGGCTGCCCAAAAGGTCACGGCCGTGCTGTGCCAGGAGCCCGAGTTCTCTCTGTCCCATGGCCACCCAGAGGCCCTGGGTCTCGAATTCCTTGGCGGGAAGGTCAAGCGGCTCTGTGCCCAGGTCCTGCTCGGTGACCTGCCGGCGCTTGCGGTAGCCAATGATTTGCTCAGTGACCTGTAATTCTCCAAAGCACCAGTGGAGCCCATCGCCAGCAGCTCGGTCTTCCTCGATAGCGCCCGGCACAACCTGGGAAGTCCCAAGAGGCTCCGTGTAGTAGTCCGCATCCAAGGGCACCACTATCGCGCGGCGGGCGTCCAGGTCAAGGTCGGCTACGAGATAAGCGGCACCCTCGTGCAGGTAGACGGCCCCAGGGTGCACGACCCTGAACGCCGTCGCGTCGTCCACGGTGCCCAGGATCTCCTCGTGACCGTCATCAAGCCGCACGAAGATGTCGTAGCCGGCGCCCGACGCCGAACGAAGGCCGATCAGCCCTGCAGGGTACACGTCCGGCGAAAGCCAGTGCCACCGTTGCCGCCGCGTGACATAGCGCTCTTCTTCCAGTATCTGCAACAATTCCGTCGCCTTTGGCCCGAAGAGTTCCGTCTCCTCTGGTGCAATGGGCAGCTCATAAGCAGCACACATAAGGTGACCTGCGAGGATATAAGGGTTCTGCGGGTCGAAGAGGATGCGCTCGCTAGACTGGTCCAGCAGGTAGTCGGGATGGCTCATGATGTACTGGTCTATGCCGGTTTCGAGGGCGATAAGAGCGACGAGGGCCTGCTGGTGGCGCCGCCCGGCCCGTCCGGCGCGCTGCCAGAAACTCGACACGCGCCCCGGGTAGCCAGCCATAATGACGGCGTCGAGGCCCCCGATGTCAATGCCCAGCTCGAGGGCGCTGGTGGCTACGACACCGAGCAAGTCGCCCTCGAAAAGACGCTGTTCAATAGCCCGGCGCTGCTCCGGCAGATACCCTGCGCGGTACGCCATGACTTTGTCGCGCAGCGGCCCAGGGGGCAGCCGGTCTCGCGCATAGCGGACGATAAGCTCGGCCTGGCGCCGGGCCAGAGTGAAAACTATGGTGCGCACGTCTCGCTGGACCAGCCAGGCCAGCAGCTCGGCGGCTTCCATGTTGGCGCTGCGACGATGCCCTGCCTGCCGGTCTACCAGCGGCGGATTCCACAACATGATTAGCTTGCCGGCTTGTGGCGAGCCGTCATGGGCCACCACGTGCTGAGGCAGGCCGGTGAGCGTCTCGGCAAGCTCTCCGGGGTTGCCGACGGTGGCCGAACAGCAAATGAAGGTCGGCTGGCTGCCGTAATGGGCCGCCACGCGCCGCAGCCGTCGTATAACATTGGCGGTGTGTGCCCCGAAAACACCCGTGTATACGTGCACTTCGTCGAGGACCACGTAGCGAAGCTCCCGGAAAAAATCCGCCCAGGTGGAATGGTACGGAAGTATACCGACGTGAAGCATATCAGGGTTTGTGAGAAGGACCTGGGCGCGGCGGCGGATAAGACGGCGCCGGGATTGAGGAGTGTCGCCGTCGTAAGTGTCGGCCTGGAAGACCTCTCCGGCGCCGAAGTCGGCCAATTTGCGCAACTGGTCTTGGGCCAGGGCTTTGGTGGGATATATTAGCAGGGCCCGGGCCACAGGCCGCCGGTGAAGCGCCTCGGCAATCGGCACCAGGAAGCACAAGGTCTTTCCTGACGCCGTACCCGCAGCTACCGTAACATGCTCGCCCGCCAGGGCCGCCGCAATGGCCTCTGCCTGATGGGAGTATAGCCGCTCAACGCCCTGGCGCCTGAGAGCCTCGACTGCAAGCGGCGAAAGCGCCAGTAGCTCCTCGGCCCACTGCGCCTGCCGGGGCTTCGTTTCCCCCAGAAATACTACCTGGCCACGGTAATCCGGCGAAGCCCTTAGCTCCTCTACGAGGCTGAGTAGCGGCATGGCTCCTCATCGGGTCCGGCCCTACCGGTCTAAGTACTGTTGCTGCTGGATCTGGGAATAAAGCTCGTCAATATCCACTTGCTCTGGCGCCGGTGCCGAGGCGGCCTCGGAAGGTAAAGTCTTTGACGCGGCCTGTGCTGCAGCAGTTTTCTCTACTGCCTCGCCCCCGACTTCCTCGACCGCCACCCGCTTTTTCTCTACCATGCGCACCAGGACCACACTCAGCGCGTACAATACGACCATAGGCGCCGCGAGGACCGTCATGGTGAGGGCATCACCGGTTGGCGTGGCTACGGCTGCTACTATGAAAATCCCCACCACTGCCGGCCGCCACTGGCGCAGCAGGCTGCCGCTGCTTATCAGCCCGGCCGCTCCCAGGATCATGAGAAACAACGGCAGTTCAAAGAGCACTCCGAAAACGAGAGCCAGGCGCATGAAGAAATAAAGGTATGGCGCCAGGGTTAACTCTGGCTGCACACCCAGGCTAACATTGAAGCGGAAGAAAAACGCAAAGGCAGCCGGGGCAATCCAGTAGCAGGTGAGTACGCCGGACAGGAAAAGGGCGGTGGCTGTGGGGAGCGCCCACATTACCCAGCGGCGCTCGTGCGGATGAAGGGCTGGCGAAAGAAATCCCCATAGCTCCATCGTTAGCAGCGGCGACGCCAGCACTATACCCCCCACCAGGGCTATCTGGACCATCAACATCAGCCCACCCGCCGCCTCGAAAATACGGAAAGAGAAATCCTCCAGCCCGGCCCGCCGTGCGCCTTCAAGGGCAGGATATTCTAAAGCCGCTAACATGGGTGTGCGGAAAAACCAGGCGGCTACTGCAGCAACTGCTATGTATAGGGCGCACCGGATGAGCCGCTGCCGCAGTTCCTCCACGTGGTCCCAGAAACCCATTTCTTTCGCACGGTCTGTCTTCGCCGCCATGGGCCTTCACCGGACAACGGGCATTATACCAGGTCGGGCCTGACAAAGAAGAAAGTCATAAGGCCTCTACCATCAACGCGCACCGGGGAATAGCAGACGGTCTTCCGCACAAGGCTACCCTGCGGGCGCCCCTTACTACATACCAGGGGAATAGCGTGCCGGCCGCCCTGCCTTCCCTCTTCTCAACGTGCGGGAGACCAACCTAAATACCCGCGCCCGGCCGCCGGCTGTGGCGCCGGCGCCGGGCCTTGGGGTCTGTTGCGCCCGATTAGTCGGGGTTGACCGCGCGCCAGC
This sequence comes from Armatimonadota bacterium, assembly GCA_026419655.1. Taxonomy (GTDB): domain Bacteria; phylum Armatimonadota; class Zipacnadia; order Zipacnadales; family FEN-943; genus JANZZA01. The sequence continues at coordinate 9,899 of JANZZA010000630.1, forward strand.
CTGGGATGGCGTTGCGCATGATATTTCGCTGGCACTGGGCCCAGCCGCCGTCCCCGCCGCCGCACCTATCGTTGGGGTTGTAGGCCATCCACAGGAACACGGGGTCAACTGTCTGCTCAAACTTCAGCCATTTGACGTGGCCGTCAAGGAAGCCATAGTTAGCGCCCCCACTGTGGGGCTGGCGGGCGCAGTTGCGAGAATACTCAGGGTGAGTCAGGAAGCACCAAGGGTGCGAGTCCACGTTGACGCTGTCGTCGCTGACGACGATCTGCTGGGCTGGGTGCTTTATCGCGTCAATCTCGGCCCAGTGGCGGATGCCGCAGCAGCCGCAGAAGCGGGTGTTGAGCGCGCAGGAATCTGGCGGGACTTCGTAGTAGTGCGGCAGGGCCGGAGTGCCGAGGTGGCGCCATCTTCTACCCTGCCGTAAGTCGGCGGCTAAGTATCCACTCGGCGCCCAGCACGGCGAGACCAAGGAGCACGAAAATAGCTGTGAGGTCCGACAGGCCATGCGCCGCCGGTAGCTCCATCCCGGGGCTGAAGTCAATCACACGAGTAGCTGGGCCCCAGGCCGCCCGGATTTCTTCTGCTGTGGCCCGCGCGCCGGCCAGTTCCGCAGGCGGAAGGGCATCCACCAGCTCGCCCGTCGGCGCTGTTTCGGTCGGCAGCATTTCGGCCAAGCTTGCATGAAGAAAGGCAGCAAAGGCGCCGCTGGCAACCAAGTCGGCGGCGTCAGAGGTTGGTGGGAAGGCGACCAGCAACACAGGTCGCCGGCCCGCTTCGCTCCAGGCAAGGGCGGGCCTCCCGTCGCTGAAACGAGCCAAAACCCACCACGGAGAGGGTAGCTCCAGGCGCGCCCGCCGGAAGAACCGGGCGCTTTCCAGAGCTGGACGGAAAGGTTCCAGTACGCCGCGCCAGGCTGGCGGTGCGTCGGCGGCAATCCGCAGCCCCTGGGCCTGGTCGGCTGGGAGAGCCGGGCCCGCTGGCTTCACGTCACCGTGCAAGCCAAAAGCCTGCAGCCACCGGGATGCTGTCGGCCCGGCAAAAAGCATCAGGCCACTACACGCCGACAGGTCGTCGGGCGCTGGGGACAAGACGCTCCCGTCTGCCACTACCAGGCGCGCGCCCGGCAGCCGCGTCACGAAAAAAGGCCGGCCGGTGCCCTGTGGGTCAATGGCGGCAGTGAGAAACTGCGCCGCCTGCCCGCCCGCTACTACAGCCACTCCCGCTTCCTTGTCCACCCGAAGGGAATACTCACGGGTGGCCTGAAGGACAACCGGGGCGGCCATCGGAGCCCGCGCCTCGCTATCTTTTGGTTGAACGGAGCGGGCCGAAATCTTCAGCGTGTGCTGGCCCTGTGAAAGCTTGCCCAGGGGAAGCCGGACAAGTCGGGCCCCTGGCGCGCTCCTTACGGCGGCGACGGGCGCGCCGTCGGCGGACACGCGAAGGAACATCTCCTGGCTGTGCGGTCGCAGATAGCAGGATAGCGTCACCGGCGTTTCGGCGACTGGGTGAAAGGGTCGGTGGCGCACAGCGTAAATGCCGGGCGCGGGCGGAGCACAGGCGATAATGGTGGCAGCAACCGGCAGGTTTCCTGGCGGCCACCGTCGGGGCAGAATAGTGCTCACGTCGAGGTCCGTGACGACGTACAGGGGCCCACTATCCTCGAGCAGCCCCTGGCTGTGGGCGGCCAGGACGGCGTCCGCCAGGGCGCCCTGTGAGGAGACAGGTTGTGCAGGTACCGTGTCAGCAGCGCCGTCACCGGTCTGCCCAGGTGACAGGACAAGCCGGGGCCGCTGCCCCCTTGCATCAAGCCTTTGCAAAAATTCGACTGCCTGCCTCCAAGCCATGGCGTTCCCGCTGCTCATGCTCATGGAGGCGTCCAGGGCGACTACCGGCGGCGCCGGCGGCGACAGGTAAACGAAAGACGCCAGCCGTGAGGACCGCGGCCCGGCGCAGATTAGAGCCACCACCGCTATTGCCGCAGTCCGCAGAAGCAACAGCAACAGGTGGCGCAGCCGAAGAGCACGGCGGCGGGCGGCCATCTGGCGAAGGAGATATACGCCTGGGAACACCAGGTCCCTGGGCCGCGCGGTGCCCAACAGGTGAAGCAGCACAGGCAGCGGCGCCGCTGCCAGCAGCCACAGAGCCTCAGGGTGAGCAAACATGCGTCTGTCCGTCCTACTGCTGGTCTGTCACCGGGTCCATTGTAGCGCTTCTGCGCCGAGCCCAGCGACCCCAGTCCCCGCATGGGTAGTATTCAGTTTACTCAGGAGTTTGTTTCAGGCAGGAAGGAGTAAGGCCCGCAGAATCACCCTGGTGGTCTGTCCAAAGACCCGGTGTTGGCTTATTCAGGGCCACAAAAGTATATAAACTTGTGTGTCCCACCTTTTGCCTCGGAGCGCATCTCCCAGGCGCTGCAGAAACTTTTGCAACAGAATCTTTGGAACACTACCCCTGCACGCCTGGCATGAGCAGCGGCGTTTAACCACCGATGTGCGCGGCGGGAGCAGCACCGGAAAGTTTGCCAGGGCGGTCCGGGAACGCCCCCTTTGAAGGAGC
>JANZZA010000411.1 GCA_026419655.1 Armatimonadota bacterium
GAGAAGAACCGTAGCACAACCTCTTTCAAAGGTAGTTGCTGCAAAGGTGGCGAAGGCCTAGCCCGGGCGTATATGAGGGTACAGAGCCGTGCGCTCAACCTAAATTACCTATTTCTTACTTGCGTCCACTCCTAGCGCTCGTTGAGGGGGTTGCAACATTAACCAAAGGGCTTTCTTGCGAGACTGTCGCAAGAGGCTCACTTTCGCGCTGCCCGGCGCAGAAAGTGTTACCTTGAAAGCCGTCGAGGTGCACTTGCCGAGGAAGTCAGCACGCGCAAAGGAAGGTTGTGCACCAGCCATCTTCCGAGCCTTGTTGCGAAAGAAGGTTTGCGGGGTATGGGCGCCAGCAGAGCACAACCCGAGAGCACTGAGTAATTCGCTATGATTTGCAGCCACTAACCACACCTCGCTTGCGGCAGTTTGCGCGACCCCTGGCACGCGCAGACTGTAGAATGCACGGAAGCTGTGGGTGACTGTTGCAGAACCTTCTTTCCGCGGGTGAGTTATTCCCACCCAGTGTGGGTTGCCGGCATAAATCTGTGCCGTTCGCGGAGTGGGAGCTGCGTCCAGGTTAGTTTTGCAGCAGTCTCTGTGGAGAGGAGAGGAGTCGTCTCGTGGACACTCTCGCACGAAGAGCAGCAAGACTAGGGAGCCTCACCGTCGCACCTGCGCAGCCTGGGGCTGCCGCGCTTACCGCGAAGTCCTCAGGGCACCCTGGGCCAGCACTCAAAGCGCTGATGCTGGTGGCCATGTGTCTGCTACCGGTCATAGCCTGGTCCGCTGAAGGGCCCGGCTTCGCGGTCGGCCTTGGCGCCATAGAGCTGGAGTTCACTGACGCAGGACTGGATGTGGTGAAATGGCGTGACCGGTACGTGGTTGGCGACCACTTCGACGACCCGCGCCCGGCTTTTCAGGTGCTCCTCCTCACAAAGGGCTGGGAGACGTTGGCATGCCCTCGACAGGAGAGCGCCAGGCCAGCGGTCGTTGACCAGTCTCAACAGGCTGTCGTGGTGCGCCTCGCTGGTGAGATGTTCGAGACTGGCGGCACCGGGCGCTGGCAATGGGAGCAAGAATGGACTGTCTCACGCAGCGGAATCCTTCGCCTGGACTCCTCCCTGCGTCAGCTTGTGGCGCCCACAGCGCCCTGGTGGCTCCACCGTTTCAGCCTAATCGGCAACCGGTCTGAGCTATTTGTCCGCCATCCCAACCAGGACGAGAACACCCCGGGCAAGCCGATTCCAATCCGCACCCGCGACGGTCGGCAGGTGGCGCCGCTATTCGGCGGCGAGGACAATATCGTGACCGAGCCAGCAGAGGTGCGCCTGCCTTTCGCCGGTCATGAGGTGATTCTTCGTCCCGATGCTCAGACCCGCAGCGTCGAGCTATGGAACGGCTGGTGGCGCCAGTGCATCAACTTTGAGCTGCCCGTGGCTGAGGAGGTTCACGCCAGATTAGCGCTGGACCTTTCAGGACTTCCGCAAGTCCCTGACCCGGAGCTGAGCTGTGCGCCATTGCCACATGAGGAACAGCCGTGGCTTACCGCTGACCTGGCGCCGCTGCCGCCGGTGGATAGGGTGCTGCGTTGCGCCCAGGGTGCTCCACCTATCATTGCCTGGGCAGAAGTGCGGCGCCATTCCGAGGAAGAACTGGAGCGCTTTTACTCCGAGATGGCTCGCCACTTCGACATCCTGGAGCTGGGCGTCTGCTGGACCGACTGGAAGTGGGACCTGGGCTGGGACCGCAACGAGGAAGCTCGCCGCCACGCCGAGGCCATAGCCGAAGAGGTGCGCAAGCAGGTCCGCATCGCCCATGCCCACGGCGTCCGCATTGCTCTAAGCCTCAACTTCGGCGGCTCCGGCCCGGGCGTGGGCGTTATCGAGACCCGTCGTCAGCCTCACTTCCAAGGCGAGACCTTCGACCCTGAGACCGGAGAGTTTCGCAAGTGCCCGGAGTTCTTCGACTGGGCCAACCCAGAAGCGGTGGCCGCCGCCCGTCGGGCTTTCCTGGATTGCGCCCGGCTCGTCGGCCCGGTGGACTACCTTTTCTTCAACGAAAATCTTTGGCGTATGGACCCATGGTACGAAGTGCCACTTTTCTCCGAAGCGGCACTGGCCGATTTCCGCGAGTTTGTCGGCGACCCGACGGCCCGGTTTCCAGCGAAGCCATGGGCCGCCGACAGCCCACGCACGAACAATCGGGCTACTCACGCCGACTGGGCGCGCTGGTATGACTGGGCCCAGGCGTGCTTCGCGCGCTCCATCCGGGTCCAGGCAGAGGCCTTCGCCGAGGCCAACAGGAATAACCCCAACTATGGCGGAGCCATCTACTTCCAGCACGCAGGCTGGACGGGGCCGAAGTACGCCGTAGACCTGGACCGCATCGCCGCCATCCCGGAGGTCACCTGGCTGTGCGCCGAGTATGTGACCGATGCCACAAGTCCCCTTTGGCGCAAGTTCCGCTACTGTGCGGCCCGGCACGGCAAAAAGCTCAGCAGCTTCGTGAACGTCGGGTACTACGACTCCAATGCCCCAGGCAGGGTGCGCTACGAAGGAACGGACGAGGCCTTCGCCGAAGCGGTGCGCATGGGCCTGAGGGAGAACGTGCCCATGATTACCCTCTACCCTGCAGACTCTCTGGACAGCGCCTCGCCGGCATACCATCCCACCCGCACAGCTATCTGGTCGCAGCTCACGGCTCCAAGGGATGCTGCCGCCGACCGCCCCTGAGTACAAGCTGTTACTGCTTTCCGCAGACCCTTGCGCTTTAAGAGATTGGATGCGCGGGCTGGCGAGGGCAGCAGCGACGCGCGCCCGGAAACCAGGCAGGGCCCGCGAAAGGTCTCTTCCTCGGGAGACTGTTGCACAACTACCGTTTCACGAATGAGTCCCGCCCATGTAGTGCAACTCGGGGGCGCAGACATGTGCCGTACACAGACAGGCGGCTACGGCAAGACGAGTCTTGCAACAGTCTCCCTTTCGGGACTGCTGCAAAAGTTGGTGTTGGCTTATCCAGACCGGAGAAAGGGTACACCGCCGTGCGCTTGACCTTTCATTTGTGACTGCATCAGGGAGCCGAGAAAGTGACTCCTGCAACAGTCTCCATTGAGACTGTTGCAAAACCTGGTGTGGGCTCACCTAAACGAAGGAAAGTGCACAACGTTTTATGAGCTGCCTTTTACGCACGACTCCCTCTGACGGCGGGCAAAGCGACTTTTGCAACAGTCTCCCTTGGAAAGAGCCTTTATCAGACTGGCGTATTGGAAACAAAGCGCGGAAGAGTTTCCACGCGAACAGTACCGCAAGAGCCACTCAGTCGAAAATGATCTTGAAAGCGTCTTCGATGGCAAGGATACCGTCGGGGAAGGTGCGCTTGGTGACCCAGGTCTTGACCTCGCGATACATGCCGTCCTTCCAAGCCCACACGCCTATCCGATACCGATGCGGGGCTCCATGGGGCTCGTCACCCATGATTGCCCGTGCCAGAACAAGCTCCATGCCCGGATACTCACCGTAGAAGTCCTCCATGGTAATGGTGTCGTCACTCGTTGCCTCGAGGGGAAAGGGTACCGAAACTGGCTCTGAGCCTTCTTCAGTAATGCGGAACACATACGTGTTTTCGGGCCGCGCCGACACTCCGAAACCGTAGAAGCGCAGCACCAGCTCCATGTGACCGTCTTCGTTGATGTCTCCTACGGCCATAATGCTCCGCTCGTCAATTTCCCCTTCACCGTCAGGTGCCGGGAGGCTAAACCATTCTTCCCAGCCCGTCCGTGAAGCGTTCAGCCGCGCCAGCGTGAAGTAGGCCACGTCCTTGGGATAGCCCATCTCATCTAGTTCGGTGCTCTTATAGCCGATGATCCACACCGTTTGCTTTCCGCCGAAAAGGTCGGCAGCCTGGGAGACCACGGCAGTATACTCCTGCCCGGCTGCGAACTTGGAAAAGTCGCAATCTGGCAGGCCCTCCAGTGACCCGGTCTGAGCTGGCATCGTCGGAACAGAGCCAGCAGCCGGAGGCTGCTCCGCAGGCCTCGGAATGACCGGCTCGGTTTCCGGGCCTGGCCGGAGAGCGCGGGATATGGCGATTATGCTTAACGCCGCAGCCATAATCGCTACCGCCAGCACCGTTAAAGTAAGCCATTGTCGCTTCACGAGACCTTCCCCCACCACAGACGAGGCATTCGCCTTTTCGGGAGAACCCCTCTGGTGATTGTCATAAAGGCACGCCCCCAGCGGCGAGGCCTTATTGGGGGTATAAGGCTAGCCGGACAGTGCCTTACATTGTGCCCATTTAATGCGCCAAGAGCAGGCCTTCCTACAACCACTCCTGTAAGAGAGTTATTCCTTACCAGGCACGCTTCCCCAGACTTCTTCTCAGCACTCCTGCCACACTGCCTTCGTCAGGTTGTCTTGCCAAGCCAAGCGCGCACTGCTTCCAGGACGCCATGCTCATAGGAGCGACAGCAGAGGAGCCCGCCAAGCTCTTGTACGGCCCGGCGGAACTCCGGATCTGCATTGGCTACGGCAGCAATCATCCCGCCGTTTCGAGAGATGTACCGCGCGGCCTCAAGCCCAGTCAGCGAATCTTCGACATAGAGAACCTGTGTCCAATCGAGCAGCCCGCCCTGAAGCTGCGGGTGGAGCTCTTCTGCCCACCTGCAACCCAAAACCTTGCTAACACCTGCCGGCCCGATATCAACTCCCTTTCCCTGCCGCACCTCAACAGGCAGGTCCGCCAAAAGCTCCCGGCAGCGGTCGCAAAGGGCCTGCACTTCCGCCTCGCCGCTGCCGCGCGGAAACACCGTCACAGTAGCAAGGCGTGTGCCGAATTCCTCTATCAGCGGGGCGTCCCAGCCCAGGCTAAAGTGGCCGCGGAGTCGGCCAAGCACCTCTGGCAGGATGTCCCGTACAAACTCGCAGTAGTCAGGGTGCACCGCGGCTCGATTTTCATCGGGCAGCCAAGCGGCTAAACCAGATTCAGCGAGGTGGTACCGGGCCGGCCCGCCAAGCATGTGCGCCACGATTGCTAGCTGACCGGACGGGCGGTTTGTAAGGAAGTGCACCGACGCACCGCTACTGGCAAACTCGCTGAGAAGCTCTCCAAGCACGGCGCGGTCGAAGGGCTGGCGTGGCCGGTCAAGAGACGGCCAGATGGCACCGGCGGCGCAGTCGTCCAGGTCGAGAAAGACTACAGGAGCAGACAGGCGGCCCATGGGCTAGAAGCCCTCAGACTTGTAGAAAGCCACCACTCGCTTGCGGACGTCCTCGAACAGCCGTACACCTGCGTCTACCAGGTCGGCGAGAAAGGCTGCCGCCAGCGAAAACTGGCGAGTACTCACACCAAAGGTCTCCAGGTCACCAGTCATCTCGAAGGTGTCGTCTGATTCACGCCACCGGAAGGCAAGCTGAGGCCCGCGGCCTGGCACTCGCCCATAAAGATAGGTCACCCGCCGGCCTACGCCCGACGGCGTCTCAGCCATGCGGATGTAACCAATAAGGCCAAGGAGGCTGAGGCGGCCCGGGTCAACAAAAAGGGGCGACCCGGTAAGCATTTCCTGGGTCTGGGCAAGAGTATCGGCGTGCAGGCATGTGGCTATGCGCCTGCCGGTCTCCAGGAGGCCAAAAAACTCGCGCACCGTGCGCCCCCAGATGTAGCCATAAAAGTGGCCCTGGCCTATCTCGTGCGCCAGGAAGCATTCCGAGGTATTGGCAGGGTGCTCCAGTGCTCTGGCTACCACGGTGTGGCTGCTCACCGTGACGATGCGCTCGCCCGGTGGCAAGAAACAAAGTGCTGCCGCCAGCAAGGTGGATTTGCCCGCCGCTCCAGCCAGGGCACCAGTGAGCACGGACGCCCCCTGGCTCATTGCGCAAAGCATAAAGGCTGTGGCCTCAACACTCAGGGTCCCAGCCTCAATGAGGTCAACAGCGCTGAGAGTCCGCCCGCCCCGCTGGTTGAGCATTTCCACCTGCTCGAGGTTGTGCCTTTCTACGTCGTTTGAATTCCTGAGCACAGTGTAATCACGTACTGGTATGCAGTAAGGGACCTATATTTCCAGGTCTGCGTAAATCGGGAAAGCCCTACACAGCTCCAGAACTTGCTTGTGCACTTCCTCTATGACTCGCGGGTCCTTTCGTCCATCGTTTATGACGCGCGCGATGAGCTTGCCGATGAGGCGTGCTTCTTCTTCCTTCATGCCCCTGGTGGTGATGGCGGGACTGCCTGGCCGTATGCCGCTGGTCTCGCGGGGCGGCAAGGGGTCCCAGGGAATGAGATTCTTGTTGACCACAATGCCAGCGGCTTCAAGCAAGTCTGCCGCCTCGCGTCCGGAAATGTTTTTGCGCCGCAAGTCCACCAGCATCAGGTGATTATCCGTCCCGCCGGTCACCAGGTCAAAGTCATTCTCCAGGAGAGCCTCGGCCATGGCCTGGCTATTGAGGATTATCTGGCGCTGATACTCGCGGAAGCCAAACTGCTGGGCCTCGTGGAGGGCCACGGCCTTCGCTGCGATGACGTGCATGAGCGGCCCTGCTTGCACTCCTGGGAACACGGCCCGGTCAATGGCTTCGGCGTACTGGGCCTTGCACAGGATCAGGGCTCCGCGCGGGCCGCGAAGAGTCTTGTGGGTTGTGGATGTGACGACGTCTGCATACGGCACGGGGTCGGGGTGATAGCCAGCCGCCACCAGGCCAGCGATGTGAGCAATGTCAGCCACCAGGTAAGCCCCGACTTCATCTGCTATTTCGCGAAACCGCTCAAAGTCAATCAGCCGCGGATAGGCCGATGCGCCCGCCACTATCAATTTAGGTCTGCAGTCCAGAGCTATTTGCAATATCTCGTCGTAGTCGAGCCGGCCCGTCTCCCGATCTACAGTATAGAAGAAGGCGTGATATATCTGGCCTGAGAAATTCACCGGTGCCCCGTGAGTCAGGTGTCCGCCATGAGCCACGCTCATACCCAGGATGCGGTCCCCAGGCTGCAGGAGAGCATGGTAGGCGGCCATATTGGCGGCAGTGCCGGTGTGTGGCTGGACGTTGGCATGCTCGGCGCCGAACAGTTTCTTAGCCCGCTCGATGGCTAGGCGCTCCAGCTCGTCGTAAAACCGGCAGCCGTGGTAGTAGCGGGCGCCGGGATAACCCTCGGCGTACTTGTTAGTGAAGACCGACCCCGTGGCGCTCATTACCGCCCGCGAAGCGTAGTTTTCCGACGGGATGAGCATCAGGGTTTCCTGCTGGCGCTTCAGCTCGGCCACCAGTATTTGAGCCATCTCAGGGTCGGCCTGAGCTAATGTGCGGTTAATCATTGCCCCAGCCTCTCATCTGGCTCGTGCCCGCTCCCGGCAACCGACCGATGGGAACCGCCCGCCTGACCCAAGGACCTGCCACCTGTTCAAAGCTATTCGGCGAAACACTCGTCCCTATGCATCGCCCTTGCAGCCCCAGACGCTGCTGCTCGCGGCCACTGCCAGGGAAACAAGCCGACCACACATTCCGCCCTCTGCAAAGCAACCACGGTTGCCGGGATGCGTAGAGTAGCACGCTCTGCGGCCCTTGGCAAAGGCTTTCTGGGGGTATTCGGTTTTGTCAGGATTTTCTTTCAGGCAGGAAAGACTCAGGTGCAAAGAATCACCTTGCAGACTGTGTCAAAACCTGGTGTCGGCTTACCCAGACCAAGGAAAATGCACAACGCCGTACGACTGACCTTTTACCCGCGATTTCCCTTGTCGGCCGGAAAAACAACTTTTCCAAAGGTCTCCCAGGAAAAACGATTACTCCGGCCTTCTGGCAGGGCGTTGACGGAAAAAAGGATGAGCGGGTAGACTGGGGCCGGGAATGGGCGGGTAGCTCAGTTGGGAGAGCGCCGCCTTCGCACGGCGGAGGTCGGGGGTTCGAATCCCCTCCCGTCCACCAAGGATTGAATTCATGGGGCTGCGCTCTTGAACACAAGAGCGCAGCCCCTTACTCTTTAGGCAGCTCTTCCAAAGGCTGGCGTCCGCTTATC
>JANZZA010000668.1 GCA_026419655.1 Armatimonadota bacterium
CATCGCCGACGGCTGGCGCCGCATCGCAGTAAAGCTCCTGGACGAGGAAATAAAGCCCACCGCGGAGCTGCTCCGCATCAGCGACGAAGAACTGGCATCTGTCGCGGCGGCCAAGCTGCGGATGGAAATCTTCGGCGTCAATGCAGGCGAGTACGCTGAAAAGTACATCTACCTTAACGGCGTCAGGCTGGGCCTGGTGCCCTTCAACGACCAGGGAGCTCTGGACCAGTGGGAAGAGCGCATAGTTGACCTGCCGCCGGAACACGTGAAGACCTTGGGGCGGGACAATGTTGTGGTTTTTACCAACGAAACCAACGACTGCTATAAGGTGAGGAGCCTGGCTCTGGCTGTGCAGCTTCCCGACGGCCGCTGGGTGCAGACCGAAGAAGAACCAGGCACGTACTGTAGCGTGGACGGGTGGCTGTGGACAGAAGGCACAGTTTTTCGAGACGGCCGGTCACCGGAGATACATCTCAGATTTCGGTAGGCCCGCTCACCCCAGCGCACGGTCCGTTAACAAGCGTGCGCAGCGGGAGCCGCAGGAAAAAGTTTTGATAGGGAGTGCAGCGGACAACCCACTCCAAAGGAGACTGTTGCAAAAGTCCCCTTCCCCGGCAGCCAGAGGAAATCGCGGGTAAAAGGTCGGTCATAAAGGGTTGTTAACTCTCCCCGGTCCAGGTGAGCCGACGCCGGGTTTTACAACAGTCTCTAAAAAGACAACCCTTTTCAAAGCGTCTCCCCGAGGAACAAACCCGGGGCCGGGATACAGACCGGCCCCGGGTCTTTAGCGACGCCGCCAGGTGTGCCTGCCGGGCGCCCATCATGGAGCCTTAAGAAATCCTGACTTCCCTTCCAAGCTCCCCGGACTTGTAGATGGCGTCGAGTACTTTCTGCGTCTTGAGCGCCTGCTCGCCAGGCACCGGCGAGGGCTTGCCGTTGACGATGGCGTCCACGAACTGGCGGATTTCCTCGTGGTGAGAGGCAACGCCCGCAAAGGGATTGACCTGAATGGTTGTGTTGGTGAGGGCGCCGAATTCCTCGCGCACTAGTGTGAGCGGCTCCATAGTCAGACCGCCCTTGTTGCCGCAGATGGTGACGTTACCACGGTAGCCCGGGATATTCAGCGCCCAGCTAGTCTCCAGTGTGACGGTGATGCCACCTTCGAGGCGGATCAGGGCCGCCGCGAAGTCTTCCGGGACCGTGTACTTCTTGGGGTCATGAGTCATGACGCTGGGCTTATCGGAAATCTCCAGGTACGCGCCTGCGCTGACGGCCACCGGATTCGGGAAACCCATGCAGTGGAAGGTGAGGTCGAGGACGTGGACGGCAAGGTCGTAGATGGGGCCACCAGCGCTGGCCTTGCGGTCAATGAACAGACCCCAGGCGGGCACGCCGCGCGGCCGAAGAATTACCGCCTCTCCCCAGTATATCTTGCCCAGGGCGCCGGAGTCAGCGATGCGCTTCATGAGCAGGCCTTCAGGTGTGAAGCGCATGCTCTGGGCAATCATGAGCAACTTCTTGGCCTTCTTGCCGGCCTCGATCATGGCCTCGGCTTCGCGGGCCGAAGTAGCCATGGGCTTCTCTACTATTACGTGACAGCCCACTTCGAAGGCCTTCACCGTCGGGTCTTTGTGGTAGGAGTTTGGCGTGCAGATGTCCACGATGTCCAGCTCCAGCTTGCCAGCAGCGACGTCCCGGAACATCTTCTTGTAGTCCGTGTACTGCCGCTCTTTGGGTATTTCGACCCCGTAGTTGTTCCTCAGGTCATCTACACAAGCCTGGATGGCCTGTGGCGACACGTCGCACACCGCCCACATCTCGCACTCGGGCAGCTTCATCCAGCCCGGCAGGTGCGCGCCGCGGAAAATTCCGCCGGCGCCCACCACAGCAACCTTCAGTTTCTTGGCCATGTCTTTCGCCTCCTTAGGCGTCGCGTTTTCCGTCAAGCGCCGGTTTATCGCGGCGCGGGTGTCCGAGAACCCGCCCTGTATTCCACCATTCAGCCCGCTCTCCTTCAGTACAAGGACTTCCTGGTTTTATACCAACGGATCGTCGCAAAACCGAGTGTTGGCTTATCCATGGTAAAGAAAGTGTGTAGCGATGCAGCCTCCACCCTTTACCTGCGACCGCGTCTGTTGGCCGGGAAAACGAGTTTTGCAAGAGTCCCCCGTGCAAAACCAATTAGTCCCGGTTATGAACGGTGCTTTGCGCTGAACCTGCCTTACGCTTTCTTCCGTGAACAGATACAGATATAATCATACACAGCCGGGCTGAAGTAACCTGGAGGGACAAGCCAGCAGCGGATGCAGCTCCGAAGGATAGCAACTCTCATGGCTTTGGTAGCCAGTCTCACCCTGGGTAGGGTTTTTGGGTTTCCTCCTTCGCAGGTTGCCGCTCGGCTGGAGCAAACTTTCTCCCATCCCAAGTTAGCCAACGCCCGCATAGGCTTCCTGGCGGCGGACGTACCCACGGGCAGCATCATCTATCAGCGCAACGCCAGCTTGAGCCTAGTGCCGGCCAGTAACGCCAAGCTCGCCCTGACGGCTACAGCTCTGCTTCTTTTCGGTCCCGACTACCGCTTCCGCACCGCCGTATATGCATGCGGGCCGACAGATGGGAAGGGCGGTGTTGCCGGCTCAATCCTGGTCGCCGCCACGGCAGACCCAACCGCAGATGCCAGCATTTTTGACTCCCTCGCAGCCGAGCTGGTCAGGCGCGGCTACCACTCGGCCGGTGGCGTACTGACCAATCACCCGGTTACCGGGGCGCGGGGCGACTCAGCGACTGTGTCTCGCCAGCGTCTCACCGAAGCCCTGGCCAAGCGCGGCTTTGGCTTGAGCAAAGACGCCAGGGTGTTGCCAACCAGCACCACCACATCTCTGATTATGGAGCATGCCTCTGACCCCCTTGGGGCGGTTGTAGTGGCAGTGAACAAGCGTAGCGCTAATGCGCTGGCCGACAACTTGTGGCGCAGCGTCGGATGGCTTGCCGCCGGTGCTCCTGAACGGATGCCCGATTTCCTGCGCCAATTCTGGGCTGAGCGCGGTCTCCCAGTGGCTGGCGTGCAGTTTGCCGACGGGAGTGGTCTGTCGCGCAACAACCGCGCCACGGCGTTGTTCTATGTGGAGCTTCTGCGCTATATGGCCGGACGGCAGATTGAGTGGCCAGCCTTTGTTGGCTCGCTAGCGGTGGCCGGCTACGACGGTACTCTGGCTGACCGTTTCCGCAAATCTCCCGCGCGAGGCCGTATCTGGGCAAAAACAGGTACCATGCACGACATGACCATCCTTTCAGGTTACGTTGCCACGAAGAGCGGTGGGCTGGTGGCATTTTCGTCCCTCATCAACAACGTAGCCGGACGCCTCAACAGCGCACGGTTCCTCCAGGACCGAGCCTGTGAAATCCTTGCCGACATGGACGCTCACGGCCCTGCGCCTGAGCAAAATCAC
>JANZZA010000531.1 GCA_026419655.1 Armatimonadota bacterium
GAGGTGCAGAAAACCCATGGGTCGCCGGCCTCACGGAGATGTTTTAACTCCTCGTGGCCCAATACGGCCGCCGCATGTCCCAGCGCCTCAAACTGCGGAATAAGCTGCAGGTGATAGGCCCGTGCATAGGCCGACAGCTCGGCGGCTTTTTCAGGCGTGAAGGTTCCCTCGCGGCCAAGGAACGGATATGCCCGGAAGCGATAGTCATCCTCGCCGTAAATCATTATGGCGTTGAGCTTATAGCGAGCGAGGGCGCGGATGACGCGCTTCCACCACTCCACATTAACTGTTTGTCCGCGGGCCACGTCGTACTGGAGCCCGCGCAAGGGATAGGCTGGCCAGTCTTCGATTGTAACGTGGGGCACGGTGCCCTGGCGCGTCACGAGCTGAGCAAGCGTCTGGGCCGCATAAAAAAGGCCGGCCTCGCCGCCGGCAAGAATCCTGGCCCCCTGGCCGTCCACAACCAGCCGATAGCCCTCTTCGCCTCCGCGGACGGACTTATCGTAGCCAAGCCTGATGTCGCCGCGCGCTGCCGAGACGCCTTCGCGGATGACCAGCCTCAGACCGCAGGTCTCGGCTATCTGCTCGGCCAGGTCAGCAGCAGCAAAGCGGGCGGCAGCGGTGGCCCGGGCAGGCAGCACTATCCGTGCGCGGGCGGTAAGCTTGATTTCGCCGGCTGCCACGGTTATTTTCTGCGGCCATGGGATGACCGCAATGCCCCGCTCTGCTGCCATCTGGGCCTGACGGGCCGCCTCGACGGACTCTGGCGTTGGCACTCGCACACCGATTGGCCGGCCGGGGTTGTGTCGGTATACCGTCCAGCCGTCCCCCTCAACGACCGCCGACACATATACATCCATATAGCCGCGATCGGCGTCCTCGGCCCGCAGGCTACGGGCAATGTCCAGAGGCTGAGCGTTGGAGGCGTTCCACTGGTCGCCATTGGCCACCACGGGCCCTTCGTAGATTACCGGCCCGTCGCCGGCGTCGCGGCGCAGAAACAACCTGTAGGATGTGCCACGCCCTGTATAAGCCACCACGTTGCCAAGCTCAAGCCAGTATTGCGGCGGTAAGGGCCTGGGTACGGGGAAGCGAAGCTGCACCGTCGCCCCAGACTCAAGCAATCCCAAATGCCCGTCACCGGTGGGTGACGGGTCAATCGCCGCCAGAAACTCCTCGTCCTGGGCCAAGGCACCTGCGGTCAGCCCTGCGAGGAAACAGGCCAGTGCAAAGGGTACGTAAAAACTCCTGGGACGCATCCTCACCACCCTCTTCTGTCCTGGGGGAGACCTGTACGGGCCGGAGCGTCAAGGGGGCAGCCCAGGTACGGTCCCCCAGGTTGGTGGCTGACCAGAGCGGCTCTTTGAAAACGGGTTATACCCGAGACCCCCTTCCCAAACTTTTTCAAGCCGTGCCGCGGCCACCAGCACATGTGCGGCCTGGGCCGGCGTTAAGCCGGTGGCCCAGCCGGGCCGTTTTCGGCCTGCGCAGCTAGGTGGCGCTGGCGCAGAGCAGCCAGCATCGCCACTACGTCCCGCCCGCCACCAACCGTCACCAGGACCGAAAGCACCGAAAATATGCCCAGGCCGAAGAACCATAGTATCGTCCACAAAGTAACCCAGAAGTCTGTCACGTCTCACTCACCCCGCTCTGCTGGCCGCGTCCAGGCCAGGCCCAAGCCGTGGCGCGTCTTCGCCAGCCGATTCCGGTGTGCCTGGCTCCATTTTTCGTTTGTCGGGTAACAGAAGCGATAGGACTATCATGGCCACCAGGGCGAGAACGGTAATGGCCAGGCCTTCGAATTCTCCCCGGCCAGGCAATTTGATGCCGAGGACTTCCTGGACTGGCTTGAGCCCGATGACCATCAGGAAGCCGCAGATAAAGGCACCATAGGCGCCGGCAACGCTCGCGCGACGCCAGTACAGGCCTCCGACGAGCACAGCAAAAGCGCCAACGAAATAAATCGCCCCTGTTATGGCCATGTAGTCCCAAAGATGCTCCGCCAGGGGATACCATAGGCCCCAAACGAGCAGGAAAATGGCGATCAGGGTCTGGATTATGCGCGCGCAGGTTATCCGTGCCCGCGTGCTCATCCCGCCCGGCACCAGCGGCGCAATAACGTCCTGGGTAAGCACCGCGCTCCACGTGTGAAGATACGTGTTGTACGTAGACATCGCGGCGGCCAACATGCCTGCCGTAAGCAGGCCGATGAGGCCGCCGGGCAATATGCTGGCCAGGGCTATTGGCATGGCCCGCAGTTGCAGGCTGGACGGTGCCTCGCCGCCCTCTGGCAGAAAGACGGCCCGAAGCTGGGGGCTCTGGTACACAAACACCAGGGCGCAGATGCCCCAGAAGTACGGAATCAGGAACCGGATGAGGAATCCTACCGACCCCCAGGCAAAGGTGCGCCGGACGACCCTGGTATCTTCGGCTGAAGTGGCCCGCATGACCGAAGTCTGCCACACGCAAGAGCTAATGAAACCCAGAAAAAGCATCCAGACCAGATACGACGGCCCCAGGCCACTTTCCGACAGTAGCGGATTGAAGCCGGCGTCGCCCTTAATCTGGTAAACCGTATTGACCACATCCCCCCAGCCGAAATGAATCATGAGAAGGATTGACGTGACCACCAGGCCCAGCGACATGACCACAAACTGCAGATAATCCGTGAAGACAACAGCAATCATCCCGCCGACCGCGGTGTAAAGCAAGACGCTGAGCATGACAACCGTCATGGCGATCTTGAGTTCCAGGTCGGAAAGCATACCCACAACGCTGGTGACGAAGAGGCAGTCGGCTTTGAGGAACATGCCCATGTTAAGAATGCCAGAGGCTGCCAGGATAAGGCCTCCCAGGATGCGCACGTTGCGGTTGAACCGACGCTCATAAAACTCGGGTATGGTCATGACGCCCAGCCTGCGCAGAGGCACCACAATAAAGCCCGTCAGCCCGACGATGAGGCCGGCGAGGGCTGCCAGGGCGGCTATGGCGAAGGCCGCAAAGGCGCAAGCGAAACCCTTCTGGGCTGAATACATGACCGTGACCAGGCCCAGCTCAGTGGCAATGATTGAGGCAACACCGAGATAGGTGCGCACGGACCGGCCCGCGACGACGTAATCTTCCATGTCGCGGATGAATCGCATGGCCCAGATGCCGGCGCCAGTCGCCGCGACGAAGAAAGCCGCAACGATAATCCAGTCCTTGGTGCCGAAGTTAGTCGTTATCTGCAGGTTCGCCAGCGCGTCCACGTGGGCAACACCTCGCCGTGGGCAATGGCTACGCCCCCACCGCCTGGACGCGGTTTCTGCGAGGTAGCAACAAGTCCTTCCAGAGGGCAGAAAACGGGCGGCAGAAAACTACTGGTTCGAGACTGTCGCAAACGTCGTGTCGCATTACCCAGACTGAGAAAAGTGCACGACGCCGTACAACTGAGCTTTTACCCGCGATTTCCTGGTGGCGGCCGGGGCAGCCACTCTTGCAACCCTCTCTCTTAAGACTGTTGCAAAAGCCGCCTGACCAACTGCAAGAAAGGAGCTTATTAGACGATCACGTGCACTGGTCTACGCCTTGGGCACCTCAGCTAAGGCCGCAGAAGCCTTTGCAAAAATCATCTTCCAGAAGGGTTGTCCCCACATCTCCGTGGCGAATTTTGGCATTGCTTCCACCGCCCGGTCCTGTTGGCGAAGACTCCTGCCCAGCCACATCGCGCCCCACAGCCTGCGACGCGGGCCTCCTACCGCGTGCATCGAAACGCCTAACTCTGGCGGTCCGACTGAAAGGCCGGAAACGGGGAAGCTAGAAATGCTTGGCGATAGGCGTCAGCAGAAAAATGCCGCCAGGCTGCGCAAAGAGGGCGAGCCGCTGGACCTGGTTACCTGCAGCCGAAGGGCATCGGCCACCACGGTGGGGAAGTAATCTATCTTTTTGTGGCCGATGGCCGTCCCAACGTAGACACCTTCCCAGCGGCCATGGATAAGTGCCTGAAGTATGTACTCACGCACCCGCTCGCCTTCGGCGATGTTCTCCTGGGAAATGGCACAGTTTATGGCCGTGGGTTTGTCAAACCTCACCTCGAGCGCTGAGGCCGGGCCGCCGGCTTCGGCCAGCGGCTTACCGAAACGTCGCCTGATCTCAGCGGCCATATCCATCAGCCGCTGGACATCCGGCTCAGGCAGCAGGCCCCGCGTATCTGGCCCGATGTTTAATAGGAGATTGGCCCCATGCCCCACCGATTTGCAGTACATATCCACCAGCCGCTCCGTGCTCTTAAGCGTCGGCAGATCGTAACTATTCCAGAACCAGTTCGCGCGGATACGGGCGTCGCACTCGGCAGGTATCCAGTGCGGATAACTCGCAGCGAAGGATGGGAGTAGAAAAGGCTCGTGGCCCGGATCCGGCGCTTCTACGACATTCCAGCACGGATCAGGCGCCAGGCCGTCTTCATTACCCACCCATCGGTAATCCGGCTCGCCCATGGAAAAAATGCAGGCGTCTGGCTGCAGTTCCCTTATCGTGCCGATTATCATTTGCCAGTTATACACATGACCCTCGGAGCCGGCCCCATCCAGCCACACGCAGGTGACCGGGCCGTACCGCGTCAGCAATTCCGTCCACTGGCGCGCGTAGAAGCGGTCGTAGGCAGGCGGGTCGTCATAGCACGGTTCATGGCGGTCCCAGGGCGAGCAATAAAGTCCCAGCTTTAGCCCGGCGTCCCGGCAGGCCTCAGCCACCAGGCCCACCACATCTCCCTTCCCACCAGCCCACCGGCACGACCGCACGCAATGCTCTGTGGTCTCGGTGGGCCACAAGCAAAAGCCGTCATGGTGCTTGGCCGTGAAAACCAGGTATTTCACGCCTGCTTCTTTTGCCGCCTGCGCCCACTGGCGAGGGTCCAGCGCCGTGGGGTTAAACACGTCAGGGTCTTCGGTGCCGCTGCCCCATTCCTGGTCGAGGAAAGTGTTGGGGCCGAAATGGCAGAACATGCCGAATTCTAGCTCATGCCAGGCAAGCTGCTTCTCAGTTGGCTTCGGCTGGCCGGTCGTACTCTCCATGAAAAAACGCCTCCGTGAACTTTGGGCGGCCGCCGGGCTTGCCACCCAACTCTTGGAAGACTTTTGCAAAGGTCGCATGCCCGGTGCCCAGGCCCATTTGCGGACGAAGGGTCGGGCACACATTGTTGTAGACTTTCTTCGCTCCGCAAAGGCGCCACCAGCTTTGGCAACAGTCCCGGTGGGGCAGCGGCCAGCGACGACTCGCCAGCAGGGCAGGCCTTTCTCCGAAACCGGCCCGCTACCTTTGCAGACGTGGTGCGCGACTGCCGCAAAAGGACATCGCTCGCCAGGACGGAAGCTCAATGTGGCCGACCGACGCGACACGTGCCTATGTCAAGCCGACGCAGGACGCCCCAGATGTGATCGTTGCAAAACTGTGCTGCCATCCGTCTGCGGGCAAGAGAATGCAGGCGGTTGCTCGCTAAATGTTTTACGTGCGGCGACGTCTTGCGACACCTAACGCGCCTTTTGTAACAATCACCAGACAGATTCTCGCGCGGCATGGCAATCGCCGCAGGCCAGGGAGTGAGCGGCTATGGATACAATGCCTGCTGCCGTGCTTCACGATTTTGACGACCTCAGGTTGGAGCGCGTGCCGGTGCCAGAGCCGGCGGATTTTGGCGACGTGCTGGTCCGCATCCGCGCCTGTGGCGTTTGTGCAACCGATTACAAGGCCATTCGGGGCATCCGCCGCAATGTGCGCTTTCCGGCCGGGAGTATTCAGTTTACTCAGGATGTTGCTTCAGGCAGGAAAGAGTAATGCCTGGAAAGTCACCTCGGGGGACTGTCGCCAAAAAAGGTGTTGGTCTATACAAAGCCACAGAACTGCATAAAGTTGTGTGCCCGGCCTCATAGCTGGAATCGCATCTGGAAGCGGTACAGAAGCTTGTGCAAGAGCCTCCTTAGAAAACCGAATACTACCACAGGGCGAGCCCGCCCGTGTAAGAAATGGACTATTCAGGTGTCTCATGAGTTTGTATCAAATCAGCCCAGGGCTCGCCCGCAAGCCTGCACCCGGCGACTCTTTCTGGGGGATTTTTCCGGGCGAAGGCTGTATGGGCCGGGGAGGCAGGACCACTCCCCGATTCGGTCAGTTCGGTTCCGTCGCGAACCTGGTACGGGCCCGGGAGTCAAGTACGGGCTGGTCCCCAGGGAAGGGTAACTGTCGCGAGACCCTCATTGGCCGGGCAGTCGAGACTGGAATGTGACTCAGGGTAGCGCCGTTTCAGGAAACCCGCATGCGGCCGAAAAGTCAAGGGACGGCCTGAGAGAGGCTTCCCAGGCTAACAACTAGCCGCTACGACCAGGGTCAGTTATCCCAGGCACGTTGGGTCCGCACCTGGACAGCGCCGCTCCCTGCACCTCCTGCGTGTCCTCTACTAGCTCCCTGAAGGCTGTTGCAAAGGTCGGTGTTGGCTTATGGAGAGCGAACAAAGGGCGCAACTTCGTGCGCCTGACCCCTTACCTGCGAGCGTGCCTGGGAGGCGACTTACCGCCAAATTCTGGAAGGTGTCCGGCGTGAAGTGGAGAACAACTAGCCTTGAGTGACTGACCAAAGGGGAGCAGGAACAAGACTATGGGCGTTACCCCGCTGCGCGAGTTTGAACCGTCGCCTGACTGGCAGCGCCTGCGGGCGAGCTTGATGTTAGAGGGCGAGCCGGACAGGGTGCCGCTGGTTGAACTAATCGTTGACCAGGGCGTCAAAGGTGCCTTTCTGGGGCGTCCGATTGCCGGCCCCGCTGACGAAGTAGATTTCTGGTATCAGGCGGGCTACGACTACATTTCCCTGTGTCCCGGGTACACCGTATTGGCGCCGGGCTGGGAACCAAAGGAAGGCTGGCGCCGCAGCCAGGTGGCGTCGGCCTATGGCGATGGGCGTCAGGAAGTCGGCTGGGGCGTGGAGGGCGCTGGCCTCATCACCTCATGGCAGGACTTCGAGCAGTATCCCTGGCCATCCCTTGATAGCGTTGACTGGAGCTTTTTCCAGTACTGCATGGACCCGAAAAATCTCCCGCCAGGTATGAAGGTGATCGGCCGCGCCGGTGACATTTTCACCCACACCTGGGGGCTTATGGGCTTCGAGACCTTTTCCTTTGCGCTGGTTGAGAACCCCGAACTGGTCGCCGCCATGTTTCAACGGATCGGCGAGTTTATCTACAGCATCTTCGTGCGGGAAGTCGAGCTGGACACCGCAGGCGTCATAATGGGGCTGTGGTATTCTGACGACATTGCTTACACTGGCGGGCTTATGTGCAGTCCTGCCGTCCTGCGCGAGCACCTGTTTCCGTGGATGAAGAAAATCGGCGACCTGGCCCGGCAGATAGGCGGCGCTTATTTGTACCATTCCGACGGCGACCTTTGGCAGGTGATGGACGACCTGGCGGCCTGCGGCATAAACGCTCTTCACCCGATTGAGCCGAAGGGCATGGACGCAGAGGAAGTGAAGCGCCGCGAAGGACATCGGTTCTGCCTGTGCGGCAATATAGAAGTAGACCGTCTCTCGCGGGGCACGCCGCAAGAGATTGACGCCATGGTGCGCGACCGCATCCAAAGACTGGCTCCTGGTGGCGGTTACTGCGTCGGCTCATCCAATACCGTGCCGTATTATGTGCCGCTGGAGAACTATGTGGCCATGCAGAATGCCGCCTTTCGCTACGGGGTGAAGTAGAAATCGGCTCGCGACGGGCCAAAGGTGCCGGAGCGCCGGGATGAAACGCCTGGGGCACACGATAAGGATTAGGGTCGGCCAGAGGTGTTGGGGTACCTGGCGCGAAAGAGCAGCGCCGGCACGGGCAGGGCTTCACGGCAATAGCCCATCGCGTGCCAGGATGACGCAGGAGCAGTCCAGGGGAGATCGTTGCAAAAGCTGGTGCTGGCTTGTGCAGGGTGCAGAAAGTGTACAGCGCCGTGCGCCTGGCCTTTCACCTGTGGGTGGCGTCTGGGATGCGGCAAGGCGACCTTTGCAACAGTCTCCACGGAGAACACATGAGCAAGCTAAGGAGGGAACAGAATGCTCTACGGGCTAATCCACTACAATGCGCCCGGCGACACCCTGGAAGAATTCCTCAATTATGCGGCCGAGGCTGGTTTTGACTGCGTGGAATTGCAGATAGGCGACCTGTGGCCCGACCGGGGCGACCCGGAAGAGCGCGCCGATGAGGTGCGCGTGATGCTGGAAGACCGGGGGCTAAAGTGCTCGTCGGTAGCCGCAGGAAATGACTTCAATGTCCTTGACGAGGACCAGGTGCGGGCGCAGGTGGAGCGTTTTCAGCGGGTGTGCGAGCTGGCGATGATTGTGCGGGCGCCGGTGATCCGCACCGAGGGCGGCGCGCCTAAGGACGAATGTCCCGAAGAACACTGGGTGGAAGCAATCTCCAACTGCATCATCGAGTGCCTGGATTTTGTCGAAGACATGGGCCTCATTCTGGCGGTGGACAACCATGGCTGGATTACCAATAACCCGGACGTGCTGCTCAATATCCTGGAAGTCGTGGATTCGCCCCAGGTGGGCACCAACCTGGACACCATGAACTACCGCTGGTACGGCCACCCGGTGGAAGTGCTGCCGTACATCTACGAGCGGGTGGCGCCGTGGGTGAAGTCCACGCATTTCAAGGACGGCACCGGGTCGCGCGGAGAGTACCGGGGCGCTGCTCTGGGCGAGGGCGAGATACCCTTAGAGGCGGCGGTGTGGGCTCTCAAGGCTAATGGCTATCAGGGCGCATGGGTAGCTGAGTACGAGGGCCCTCGCGACCAGTCTGCGGAAGGTTACAGGCGCTGCCTGGAGTGGCTGCGAGAGAACACATAGCTTCTGCTCGCCCGGCGGAATCACCGTATGGTTTGGCCGCCGTGTGCGCATTGCCCGACCTTGGCGGACCGGGAATGCTGGCGCTGGGAGTGGACTGGCACCCGGTCGGACCGCCGCGTGGCCCCTTCCCTGATGTTGAGTGCGGTCGGCAGCACCAGCGCGAGAAGGCTGGCGCCATAGGGCGTGGGGCGGTGCTCCCTTGCAAAGCACTTGCTCAGGAAAGGCTGTTGCGGGCGTATTTTATGGCCACACAGCACTGGTAAGGATGCGACGTGCAGACAAATCGGTACTCCTGCCGGGTTTCCCTTCTCGCGCCACTCACTTTCAGTCGGAGAAGATCCACTGCATGCGCACGTCCCATAGCAGGGCGTCGAGGCGGTCGAGCGTCGCCAGGTACTCTTCCTCGGCCGCGATGTCCACGGCGTCTCCCTCTAGATGCGGTCGCAGCGCCTCCAGGCGGGCCATTGCTTCTTGGTACGCCTCGGCGGCTTCAGCCACGCCGGGCACCCGAGTTTCTGCAAAAAGTTTTTCGAATTCGCGCTTTATATGCTCAAGGCACTCCGGGCGGTAGCGCAGCGGACGGAAATCCAGCGCCCGTAGCTTTGCCAAGGCTGGCTCGAAACGTGGCTGCAGGTAGGCGAGAAGCTCGGCGTTGCGGCGGCTGAGGCCGTTCCAGAAGGCAAAACGCAGCTCCCGCCCACCCGGCTTGGCTGAGATGGTCCACGTGACGGGATAATTCGTCACGTCGAGGCGTGCCCGGCCTACCAAGGCCGGATCAGTCAGCCCACCTGCTCCGCCACCGCCGCCCTCGACGCCCATGTCATATTTCTCGTCATAAAAGACAACCCACCATTCTCGCGCAGCGTCCAGTTCTGCTTCGGCCCGCGTCTTGTACACGCCGGCGGCAGTGACGGCCACTCGCTGGCCCTGATGGAAGTAGCCGCTTGGATATGCCACAAGTGAGACCGTCAGCAGAGGCACATGGTCGCCTTTGGGATGAGTGGTGATGGCGCAGAAAAGCGGCTCTTCGCCCGGTATGACCATAAAACGCGCGCGCACCCAGGCGGCGGGCATGTCCCACACAAATTCGCAAGAGCCCCGCTCACCCTGATCCAGCGCCCGCACGGCCTTCACCGGATAGTTGCGCCCCGCCTCGCCGTCGAGCGAGAAGTTGAAGAAACCGTTGTGGTACCAGTTGAAGCCGGCTGGGCTGGTCATGCCGATTTGGCCCTCAAGGGCGATGGCGTGTGGCGCGTGAGATTCGTGATAGCAGGCCCAGTGCTGAAGGCTGTAGCTGCAGGGCTGGCAGGCCAGGACAACGGTCCATTTCTTGGTCGGGTGGTTGTCGTGGCCTGGGTAGCCACCGAGGGGTTCTGGGGCGCCAGGTCCGGCGCTTACAGAGGCCTTGGGGCGCAGTTTTCCTTGCCCTTGCGCGGCCCACGTGTGCGCTGCAAGTGCGCCGGTCAGCAGCGCCATCACAACCCAGTACCATCTTAGCTGCCCGTTGCTTGTCATTGCTTCCCCACCAGCCTCACCGTGGTCTCTCCGCGGATTCCCGTCAGCACGTCGCGGGCAATAATTTTCCAGGCGCCAGGTGCGTCGTTGAGAGCAAAGGGGATTGTTGTTTCTCCCTTTAGCCCGGCCGGCATCAAGGTGCGGGCGTAGTAGAGACGTTCCTCGCCGTCCGGTCCGAAAACCCTTACGCGAAGAACTGGGCGTGCATCCCTTGTGCCGCCCGTAGCCTGGAGCGCCACCCTCACGGGACACGGTACCCCAGGCGAATGGGGCGACGGCGCCGAGACCTTCACAGCGGCCACCTTGTAGGGGAGCGCCGAAATGAAGGTTGCTGGGGTGAACCGTAAGTCGGCCGCAGTGCGGTCAGTCAGGCCCAGATACTTGCCCGCCCGCAGGTCGTACAGGTGGCGCTTCGCGGGTGCCAAAATCGTCACCTTGACGGGCGCCTTCACGTCCTCCGGCCGTGGCGGGAGCGTACCGAGTATCCTTGCGGGCCCTCGCGCGAAGGCTGCTACCCGGCCCCCTGCCATCGTTTTTCCCTCGGCCTCCTGCACCCGCCAGGCTGGCTGCACCTTGGCTATGTCGGCCAGGAGCCGCGGCAGTGCTAGCCTCTCACTTTCCGCGCCGGCTGCTACAGCGCGTGGCAGGTCCTGGAAGGAAAAATTCAGGAGAATGGCCGTGCCTTTACCGACTTGCCTGCGGAAAGCCAGTGGCACATCCCCTGCAGAGGCAAGGGGCGTGGCGTCCTCGGCAGCCGCAGCCACAGCGCCATCGGCCAGCACCTGAGCACCACCAAGCGCTACTGGCTTGGGCAGGCCTTCACCAGCCTGTCGCGTTATGCCGAACAGCGCATCCAGGGCGCCCGCCTCGCGCGGCTTGCAGTTACCGTCAGCTACACCGGGCCGCACGTCGCTTATGAGCACGCCGCCGTCCCGCACAAACCGCTCGATTTCGGCCGCTTCCGGGTCGGAGAGCGCGACGATGTGCGGCAGGAGGAGAACCTTTGGCGGCTTCTGCCTCAGCCGTCCGGCTGCTACCTCGCGGCTTGTCACGTAGTAGGACACGTAGCTCGCGTCCTCAAGCATCCGCAGGACGGCGCGGTGCGAAGCCTCATAGCCGCCAAAAGGCGCCGACAATGCCTCGAAGTGCAGCGACGGCTGGGAGTGATAAATCGCCACCGGGTCACAGTCGTGCTCTGACGCCACCAGGAGCTGACCCAGCCCATCGGTAAGCTCCTTCACGTAGGGCAAGAAAGTCTCCATCCAGTAGGCCCACGTCAGGTCCGTGTTGTAGAAATTTTCGCAGGTATAAGAGCAATAGACTTCCAGAAGGGTCGAGCCGTCGAGGATGCTCTCCCACAGAAACCTCGGCAGTCCTGGCAGGTCATTTCGTGGCCAGCAATAGCCGCCAAACCAGTTGCCGCGGAGCAGAGACCTGGGCGCCAGCGACCGCAGCAAAGTATTCTGAAGCACATCCCGGTACGGCCCCCAGAATTCCAGCCCCTGGATGGTAAGCTCCAGGTCGCCTGGCACGGAACCTTCAGCACCTATGTGCCCCAAGGGGTCAACTTGCTTTATCACGTCGTGGCAGTAATGGTGCCAGTTGGCGTAAAGAAACTCGCGGAAGGCCTCGGTGTCGTGGTAGCGAGCAAACTGTTTCGCTGCGGCGGCTTCGGATGCAGTCACCGGCGCGGCTTCCTCGAAGCTCGCGAGATTAGTGCCCCAGGCCGTGTTGAGAGCTGACAGGTCTGCGTAGCGGCTTCTCAGGAACGCCACAAAGGCGGGCCGCTCATTAGGATGGTAGCCCCCCTCGGCCGGTATAAAGTTTTCATCGCCCAGGGAGTAAACCAGAGGGTCATAGGGCCTGGACATCTCGGCGCACCGACGCAGGTGCTCGGTTTCCGGGTCGGTCTCCAGATTTGCCAGCCGGCCGTTGTCCCAGTTGATGCGGGTGACATAGGGCACGGCGCGGAAATCCTGGCGAGCAATATCTTCCGGGGCCCGGCCCTCGCCGTAACCGGTGCCGTAGTAGTGGAGAATGGTGTTGAAGCCCACTTTGCGCAACTGGTCGCAGCAAAACCGCCCAAAAATGCCAGGCAGATTGCCCCAGACCAGGGCTGGAAATTGCCCCCTATCACCCTGGCGCACGAAGAACTCGGCTTCTTTCTGGTCAAGCGGCAGGCCGTCGCGCAGGAGCATGGCGCGGCATCTTCCGGCGATGCTTACGGATGCGTCCAGGGGAAGACTAAAAGCGATGGTCTGGGCGCCCGCCGGCGCCGCGAAGTCGCGGGTGGCAAACCGCCGCTCGTAGTTGTCCAGGAGCGTGACGCGGAGTTTCCAGGCGCCCCCGGGGCATGGTGCTGACAGTCGGGCTTTTCCCGTGCAGGCCTCGCCCCGCTCAAAGCTGGTCTTTGCCATGTCGAGTTCCTCAATGCCCAGCGGCGCAGAGACAAGGAGGGCAGCGCTGGCCCACCCCTCAACACCGCGCGGACTGACCAGCCTCAGGTCCAGGAAGTGCGTCCCGCCCGGTAATTGAGATAGGCGCAGGGGAAGGGGCGCCTCTCCTGGCGGCAAGGATAGGTTGAGCGTCTCGGAGTGCTCTTTCTCCCCCCATTCGTTGCGCACTGACACCTCCAGCTTGCCCTTGACGGCCTGCGTTGAGGAGTTAACTGTCGTGACTGTCACCGTGGTCGGCTCTGCGTCCGAAGTTAGTCGAAAGCCGCCGGGCGGAAGGCCGGAGAAGGTCACGGCTGTCGTGCGTCCCGCCGCCCACAACAGCGCCTTGGCGACGAGGGAGTGATGGTAGTCGTATTCCGTGAGCGTCCGGTAGGTATAGGGCTCGTGAGGCGTAAGACAAAAGCCGCCTGCGTAGCCCGCCGGCGACTGAGTGGCATAAT
Source organism: Armatimonadota bacterium (assembly GCA_026419655.1). GTDB lineage: Bacteria > Armatimonadota > Zipacnadia > Zipacnadales > FEN-943 > JANZZA01. The sequence goes on from JANZZA010000531.1 coordinate 13,271, forward strand.
CAATCAGTACAATGCGGCCCTTGCCGAGCCGGAAGCCTTGTGCAACCATCCCGACTGCCTGGGCCACGTCGTCGAGCTTGCGCTCCTTGAGGAAAGTCGTGCGGTAGAAGTTCAGGCCTGCTATGGGCACTTCTGACGCCACAGCAGCGGCCTCTGGCATGGGATGCTTCCATAGCGGCTCCGGGGCTTCGCGGCGGTACGTAAGCAGCAGACCTGCGCCTTCTTTGACGTGCCGCAGGATTTCGTACTGTATCTGCACGGGCAGCTTGGCCAACGGGAAATTGGCCAGCACGTAAACGTCATAGGGCTGCTCAAGCTTTTCCAATACCGCCCATTTCTTCTCTTCCGGCGAGGTACCCTCAACCATGCTCGGATACGGCCCATAAATTCCGGGGTCGCCCAAGCTACTGGAGTCTATGGCCGTCTCGCCGCCCACTTCTATATCCAGCCGCTGGGCAAGCTCGGTGACTTCGCGAGCGGCGTGGGTCGGAGCGATGAAGAACGCCCGCAGCTTGCCGGCGGCTAAGGGCTTTCCCCACGGCGTGTGCGGCGTGACATAGCCCAAGTGGAATTCGTTGTAATACTCACCCGGCAGGCGGGCCAGGGCGGTTGCGGGCATGAGTAAAATGGCGGCCAGAAGCCAGCTTCTTATCCTCACGCACTTCGCGCTCATTCTCACCACTCCGGTCGGGGCATGGTCGCGCGGATAGCACTTCGCTTGGGCTGGCGCAAGTCCTTTTTGCCGCCACGCCGCCGGCTCCGGGCAACGGTTGGTTTTCCCGGGGGTTTGGCTCTCATGCAGGTTGAGGGCGTGGTGGCTTTTGTGTGTGGTTAAACGGTGTCAGCACAGGGCGGTTGCCACGCAGACGCGACTGTGTCACCAATTGCCGGCGTGCGAGGTGGAAGTAGCACGAAAAAGTCTGGGAAGGGGGTCTGGGGGACAACCCTTTCCACAGGGTGTCGCCCAGGGCAGTGGGCCCCCCTTTGGGCAAAAAGCGGGGCTCCCCCTGCACCCCCTCCCCGTAAATGCTCATACTCCCTGGCGGAGATGCACAGGCGCCGGCCCTGCTTAGGACGTGTTGAGCAGCGCTGGCTGTGGTGGCGGTGTTTGTGTGTTTGTGGCGTCGGCCGGATTTTCGGGCGCCCCTGGTAGGACCGTGGCGTTGGCGCTTGCGCCGGTCGGTCTATAACCAAAGTAGTGGCATGTCGGCGCTTAACCTTGCGTGCAAAAATCCGGCCTGCTCACAATGTAAAAAGTTCGGGAAGGGGGTCTGGGGGAAAACCCTTTTCAAATGGCTTGCCCCAGGACCCGCTTCCCGAAACTTTCCATGCTGCTTCCACCACAGGCGCCTTTTGATCAGCGACACGTTGCGCCGGGGCACGGCGCGACTGCACTAGGAGTATGCGCTGGCCGCGCGCGAGGGCTGGCCGCGTACTTGGTCAAATGCCGCCCTGCCTTCTTCATGCGCTGCCCGCGCGCGAGGGCTGGCCGCTTACTCGAAGGCTACGAAAGCTGAAGCTAGGGTTTCCTCGATTTGCCCACCCACGACTCGGGCCTTGAACACAACCGGGTAGCCCTTGGGGGTGAACTTGCCGGTGCCGGGGCCGATGGCTACCTCGGCGACCCAGACCTGGCGGGTTTCGTCAGCTGGCCTGAGTTGCACGGCAGGCTCGCCATTTATGGCGATTGGCTCATATGTCGGGCCGCCGCAGGCCTCGACGGCCACGTCGTCGGCTGGGGCCGAGAGGTGCACCTCAAAGTGTAGCCGGTCGCCTTCTCGCAGGGCCTCGGGCAGCGGGCTACCGTCGGCCAGGGTCACGACCACGCCGTCCGTAGGCCGCCGCACCAGACGCGCCCAGTCAAAGGTGAAACTGGGGCCAGGCAGGATGGTACCGTCCTCAGCTTTGCGTGACCCGGCAACCGAAAGCACCAGGAAGCCCCGCTGCAACTGGCCCGCGCGGAACTTTTCGTGGATGTAATGGGTGTCCACGGTGTAGATTCCTGGCCACGACGTGTTTATACAGCCGCGGAAGCCAGGCTCACCTGAAGAATCGTTGAGCCCCACATAGGCGAACTTATAGCCTTCGCCTTCGATGTGCGACAGACACACCTGCAAGAACCGATAAGCCGGGTCGTAGGGGATCACGCGGGAGAGGTTGGCCCAGCCTTCTTCCGAAACGCAAGCGAGCGTAATGCCGCCGCGCGGATGGGTCTCGATGCGGAGCTTGCCGGGCGCGGCGACCCATTTGGTGTCGCGCTCGTCTCCAAAGAAACGGTCGGCCACCTGGAAGTCGCCAAAGTCGTCTTCCCAAAGCGCGTTGCCGTCCGCCGGGCCCGCGAAAAGCACCTTTGGCAGTGGCCCCAGGTCGGGAGTAATCTCTTCGACCAGCGTCGTTGGGCCATCACCTGGCTCTGCGTAGGCTTCAATCTCCGACAATAGGGGCGCCTGGCCGTTGGGCCGGTCGCACGGTCGCACGGCTGTGGCGGTAACCCGGATGCGGAGACACCGCAGGGCCGGCCGAAAGTCGTGCACGATTTCCTCGCGCTCATTGCCTGCCACGGTCGTCCGAAATACCCGTCCGCTCGGCGCGAACAGGTCAATCTGATAGTCCTGCAGGTTGGGCGTGTAAAGCACCAGCCGGCCCACAGTCTCAGCCCGCGGAAAAGCAAACTCCACCCAGGCCGGCTTTCCGCCCCACCCGTACGCCGACCAGCCCATGTCATCGGTCATGCCGTTTATCGCGTAGTAAAACCACTGTGGGAACCACGGAGCGTAGTAGCCCGCCGAGGCTCGCGCGGTTACTCCACGTGTCCAATGAAGAAGGTTACCAGGCTTGATAAGGTCTTTCTCACGGCGCTCCAGCTCGGCGACGATTTCCTGGCAGGTGGGGAAGTCCCGTGCGGCCGGGTCGTCGGTGTAGACATGGGCGTCGCCCTCGGCAAAGGCGTCCTCAAAGACGTCCTCGTTTACTCTGACTTTGCGGCCCTCGGAAAGTACGACAAGCTCCGGCCTGCCCTTGAGCGGCGCCCAGCGCACTCTGGCCCTGGCGTGGCCGGAATTATGGTGCACGAGGACTAGATAGACGTGCGGTCCTACCTGCCGTGCCCACGCCGCGAGTTCCCTGGCCCCCTCCACCTCGACGCTCAACGGCTCCGTCGGCGGCGCTGCAAGTATGGCCTTCTCCAGAAACCTTAGCTCCCGCCATACGTAAGGGAGGCCATGGCGATATTGCACTTCCTCTAAGAAGAAGGGCGAGGTGTAGGCTGTAAACCCTTTAGCGCCGAGGGCTACCGAGACCAAGTACTGATTGCGGAAGACCCGGTAGGGGTATGGAGGCGCAGTGCCGTACTTGGCCGTGAAATGGGCCTGGTGGGACGCATGCCACAGGGTAACATAAGTGGATTTGCCCACGGCGCCCACCTCGTTGACCTTCTTGAGAAACTTCGGCACGTAGTCCCACGCCGGCGAATAAGGGTCAGGATTCAGGACATCAGCGCAGCGGTAGCCGTGGGTGGCGATGCCTTCGATAACACAGTTGGTCACAAAGACGGGGTGGTACGGATCAATCTCGCACAGGTACCGATAATATGCTTCCAAGTACTCCGGGCGCATGTCGTTGATTTCTGGCTCGTCGGCGATGTAGTAGCCCAGCAAGCCCGGCTGGCCTCTTACAGCCTCGACAAGCTCCCGCACAAGCCTTTTAGTGTCTTCGCTCGGCTCGGCCAGGGTTTTGTATTCGTCGGCCACGTGTCTGAGGGCGGCGTTTTCCTCGCGCCACAGGTCGAAGCTGTAGTAGAGGCGCCCGTTTTCCACTGAGACAATCGAGTAGATGCCGTGCTTGCGGAATCGTTCGCCAATGCGCCCGGCGTCGCGCGGAGAAAGCACCACGGGCGTCTCGACGTTCTGCAGCGCCACCACATCCGGGCGCGGGTCTTCGGTGGGCACCGTGCCGTACCAGCCGATGGTGAAAAGAGGCCGTCCGTTGACGAGCACGTTGCGGTTCTCGTCAATCCGCACCTCATCGCCAGCGGGCGGTGGGGGCAGCTTCCTGAGCGAAACCTGTCCCGCACCCAGGACCGCACCCTCGCCGTCAACAAGCGCTACGGTCAATACGTAGTTTCCGACGGGGAGGTCCGCTGCCGGCAGGGATATAGGGGCTGCTACCTGTCCGCCCGGGACATCTTTCTCGCCCAGTCGCCTGCCAGCCGCGTCGAGGAGCGCGCACCGGATTTCCCGAATAGTCTCCGGCTCGATACCCTGCGCGCTGACCCGAAACACTATTTCCTGCAGGTTCTCGGTTGGATATATGGCGTTTCGGTAGCATGGGCGAAGGAGCTGCACGGCGACCTGGCCCGGTGGCGCCGCAAGACCCACGCTGATAGCAAAGACACCCACGGCCACCCCTGCGCTTCTCGCTGTCATGGGAATTCACTCCGCAGCCTCGAGCTTCACGGGCAAGTTTGCGTTGGGCAGGAAACGACGATGAAGGTTTGGGTGAGCGTTCTCACGCAAACGCCCCGCAAAGGTTTCTTTTTCCGGGGGTAGACCCTTTGAAAAGGGTTCTCACCCAGTCCCCTTCCTAAACTTTCCGGTGCTGCTTCCTCCGCACATGCCCCTGGGCCCGCAGGTCTGCGCCACGCTGGTTGCCCGCGTCGGGCCTCTTTGGCGCTGGGCAGGGTTTTGTTCACCGTACCGGTCTTGCCGGCAGCCAGTCCGCCTTGTCTGCCGGGACGAGAAAAGCAGCCTTGGCCAAGCGAGCATTGGTTTGTGTTCCTTCGACACCGCGCATCGTGATAACGTAGTCGCCGTCCGCAGGCAGGTCCAGGTCAACGCGGTAGAAGTTCTGGTCGCTGCCGGCTATTTCGCGGCGAAAAACTTCTTCGCCCGCGGCGCTGAATAGGCTCACCAGCAGGGGCCGCCCGAAGGGATGCCACTGGAAAATGAAATAGTTGCGCCCGGCTCGGGCGCCCTTGAAATGCCACCTGGCCCACCGCTCCGCACCGGCCGCGGCCTCGTACCACTCTATGCAATTGTTCTCATCGCCCTGCGGATTAAGCCAGTCGGCAGCTTTCAGGCCGTAGGCGCCGCTGGATTCGGCAAGGGTCATAAATGGGCGGTAATGCGGGCCGAGGCGTCGCAAAATATCCTGGTGGCGGGCCGCGGCGGCTAAGTCGTACTGCAGGCCGCGCAGCACGGCCTCTGCCTGCACGGCCCGCGCGAGAGCATGGCGGCGCGTCAGGTCAGCCATGACAGCTTCCGGCGCCAGCAGAATCAGCCGCACTGTCTCCAGCTCCGGCAGCGTCAGCTCCACTGTTTCGCCCACC
>JANZZA010000418.1 GCA_026419655.1 Armatimonadota bacterium
CCTCCCCTAGGCCAGGAATCCTTACCCCTTGGGCGTCAGCCAGGGAATAGCTTTGCATGCGCCGAGAAGTAGGTCGAGGGCGGTCCATAATACGCAGTCCCGGATAAAGTGAGAGTGCGGATAATGAAACAGGCAGTCCCAACCAGCGGCACTGAGGTTTACCTGCCCTTGAGCGGGCGAGGAGCATGGTGTGCCAGGAGACTAAGAAGAGGTGGCAAGAAAGCGAGAGAGGACGAGGGCGAGATGAAACCAGTTGACGCGGGCTAAGCCGCTGGAGCCTACTTTTGCAGCCACAGGACTGCGAGCAGCAGTAATGCATAGCCGGATGAGAACACTATTCAGCAGTATGACGGCAACGTTGACTTTTCGGGCTGGGATGGGTACCATAAGAGCAACTGAATATCGCAAAGGCTGCGAAGGGGAGTAGTAGGCGGTCACCGGGGCTATAGAGAGCTTGCCCATGGCTGGAAGGCAGGTGCCACGGCCCGCTGAACTCGCCCCTGAGCCGCGCACCGAAAGGGCCTGCGGCCCAAGTAGACTGCGCCGGGGCTCTCGCCGTTAAAAGGGAGCCGGTATCGCGCCTGAAACGGGGCGCCGTACCGGACTGAGCGGGTCGCTGGAGCGGCCAAGAAGAGTGGTACCGCGGAGCGGTCATGTTGGCCCTTCGTCTCTTTCTGAGGCGAAGGGCTTTTTGGTTGAAGGGTGCGCGAATAGTGATGTGCGAGAGGCATGGCAAGAGGGTATGCAGGCAAAGGCTCGGGGAGCGAAGTCGTAGCCTTCGCCCCGGCCTTCTGGTGGATCAAGAGCGAAAGGTTATTGACGTCATCGCGCGGATACCTGGTGCTGCCGCGGTCCCAAGGTCTGTCACACCGCGCTGCTTGAGCCTGATGGGCCTGCGTGTGCAGCAGAAAAACCGCAGAGAAGTTTGTGGAAAGAACGGAGGGATAATGGCCTTATCACAGGTAGATAGAGGACGCCCCCTGTTCAAAGCAGGCTGGTCCAGATTCCCTTTTGAGGGAGGGCTTGTGGACAATCCCTTTTCAGAAGCCTCCCTCAGCCTTTCGGCGTCACTGGCTTTACGGCCACGTGAGGGCTGGTGCGAATCACAAGACTTTACCAGCGGGAGGTGATGACGGTGCTCGCCCTATGTGGGGAAGACGCAGACCTGTCTGATCTTGGCGTGCTTGGGCGCGCCGGAGCATCTCCCGCGTCGCAGGGCTTATGGCAGGGCAGGCAAGACTATACCAGGTAATTGGAAGCGGCCTGTCATGCAGCGGGGACAAGTGGAGAGGAAGTGAGGAAATGCCGAGACGCATAATCATTTTCGATACAACCTTAAGAGATGGCGAGCAGGCACCGGGGGCAAGCCTGGGCGAGCAGCAAAAAATAACCCTCGCCCACCAGCTTGCCGCCCTGGGCGTTGACGTAATCGAGGCAGGCTTTCCGATCTCGTCGCCAGAAGACTTCCGGGCCGTCACGCGCGTAGCAAAGGAAGTCAAGGGGCCGGTGATTGCTGGCCTGGCCCGCACGCGCGAGGAAGACATCCAGGCCTGCTGGGAAGCCGTGAAACATGCTGAACGACCGCGGATACACACCTTCATCGGCACCTCGGACATTCACATCGAGCGTAAGCTTCGCAAGACGCGCGAGGAGGTCCTGGAGATTGCCGTGGCGTCGGTGAAGTTTGCGCGGAAGCTCTGCCCGGACGTGGAGTTTTCGGCCGAGGACGCACTGCGGACGGATTTTGATTACCTGTGCCGCGTGGTAGAAGCAGCCATTGCAGCGGGAGCTACGACCATCAACATTCCTGACACCGTGGGCTACACTGTCCCCTGGGAGATGGAGCAGACCATCCGGGGACTTTTTGACCGCGTACCCAACATCACCGACGCGGTGATTTCAGTGCACTGCCACAACGACCTCGGACTGGCGGTGGCGAATTCCCTGGCGGCGGTAAAGGCTGGGGCCGGCCAGGTCGAGTGTACCGTCAACGGTATCGGTGAGCGGGCCGGGAATGCATCCCTCGAGGAGATCGTTATGACCCTCAAGACGCGCCGGGACCGCTTCGACGCCGAGACTAACATTGATACCACCCAGATAATGAAGACCTCGCGAATGGTGGCTAACTTCACAGGCTTTGTGGTGCAACCCAACAAGGCCATTGTTGGCGCCAACGCCTTTGCGCATGAGGCTGGCGTCCACCAGCACGGCGTACTCATGGACCGGCAGACCTACGAGATAATGCGGCCCGAGGACGTTGGGCTGACGGAAAGCGTGCTGACGTTGGGGCGACGCTCGGGGCGGCACGGACTGCGGCGGCGCCTCCAGGAGCTTGGCTATGAGCTGACTGATGAACAAATTGAAGAAGCCTACCGGCGGTTCCTGGCCATCGCCGACCGCAAAAAGCAGGTCTATGATGAAGACCTGGAGCTTATCATGCGCGACATGTTTGGTCGGGAGACCGGCATGTGGCGGCTGGTGGGCTTTCAGGTGATGAGCGGCGCCGCGCCCTCGGAAGAGCAGGAAAGCGCGCCTTTTTCGACCGCTGTGGTGACGCTGCGGCGGCAGGGCAAGATACGCGGGCCGGTGGCGGAAGTAGGCAACGGTCCCGTGGACGCCCTTTATCGGGCCATCGAACGGGCCGTCGGCGAGAAGAGACTGAGCCTCGTAGACTATTCTCTCCGCAGCGTCAGCATGGGCACCGACGCCATGGGGGAAGCTATGGTGCGCATCACCGACGGCACAACGGAAAGCTGGGGTAAGTCCGCCAGCACCGACATCCTTGAAGCTTCGGCCAAAGCCTTCGTGAGCGCCATAAACCGCCTGGCGATTCTCCGCCAGCGGGCACAAAACGAACATGCCAACGGAGCTAAATAGGGCCTGCGGAGCTGCTTTCACCATGAAAAGGTCGTTGCGCTCCTCACCGGCGTATTGTAGAGTCCGCGGCACGCAAGACCGACGGGGCTAGTCTACCATCGCTGGCCGACGCCGACCTCGGGCTGCCTTGCCGCCGGCAAGCAGCCCCGGTTGCTTCTCACGGTCGAAGCGGACGCTCGGTGCCAAAGGGAGGCGATTTGCGTGGAGCAGACCTGCATTCACCTGCCAGTCTCGGAGATGCCGAGGCACTGGTACAACATCCAGGCAGACCTGCCGCGGCCTCTGGACCCGCCCATCCATCCGGGCACGGGCCAGCCCATTGGGCCTGAGGACCTGGCGCCCATCTTCCCCATGGGGCTGATTGAGCAGGAAGTGAGCACCGAAAGGTGGATACCGATCCCTGACGAGGTCTGGTCTGTCCTTGCACGGTGGCGACCAACTCCCCTGGTACGAGCACACCGCCTTGAACAGGCCCTTGGAACGCCTGCGCGCATCTACTACAAGAATGAAGGATTGAGCCCTGCTGGGTCACATAAGCTCAACACTGCTGTAGCTCAGGCATACTACAATAAGCGCGAGGGCGTAAGGAGACTGACCACTGAGACTGGCGCCGGGCAGTGGGGTAGCGCTCTGGCTATAGCTTGCTCAGTGTTCGGCCTCGACTGCCGCGTCTACATGGTGCGGGTGAGTTATGAACAGAAACCGTATCGGCGCATCTTGATGAACTGCTATGGTGCTGAGGTGCTCTCCAGCCCCACTCGAGTCACTCAAGCAGGTCGAAGCATCCTGGAGAAAGACCCTGACTGCCCCGGCTCCCTGGGGATAGCCATTTCCGAAGCCATTGAAGATGCAGCCACTCACGATGATACCAAATATTCCCTGGGCTCCGTGTTAAACCACGTCCTGTTGCACCAAACAATCATAGGACTAGGCGCTAAAAAACAACTCGAGCTCGCCGGAGAACGTTATCCCGACGTGCTCATTGCCTGCCACGGGGGCGGAAGCAACTTTGCCGGCCTCACTTTTCCCTTTCTGGCCGACAAGATTGCCGGAACCCACAACCCTGAAGTAATCGCCGTAGAACCCGCCGCTTCACCCTCCCTGACCCGTGGCCCGTATGCCTACGATTTCGGTGACACGGCTGGAATGACTCCCCTGATTAAGATGTTCACCCTGGGCCATGGCTTTATGCCGCCGCCGGTGCACGCCGGTGGGCTGCGCTATCACGGAGCCGCCCCCTTGGTCAGTTTGCTAAAAGCGGAAGGCCTTATTGATGCTGTTGCCTATCCTCAAACCCCGGTGTTCGAGAGTGCGGTCCTGTTCGCACGCGCGGAATTGTGGCTGCCGGCACCCGAAACAGCCCACGCGATTCACTGCGTCATCGAAAAGGCCAGGCAGGCCAAGGAAGAAAACCGGGAAATGGTTATTCTCTTCAACTTCAGCGGCCACGGCCTGCTCGA
>JANZZA010000575.1 GCA_026419655.1 Armatimonadota bacterium
GCCCATGTGGGACATGTATGCCCACCAGCTCCGCGTGGCCCAGGAAGCCTTCCGTCAGCGCAAGCCCTTCCACGCCGACATCGCCTTGTTCACCGACGAGCGCAGCAATCCATGCTTCGGCTTCTCGGACCGGCTGGCCGATATGCTGACCTGGACAATCGCCCATATGCCGGAAGTCGGCGCTACCTGGGATTTCTATTTATTATCCGACCTCACGCACCCGGACCTGCCGCCGTACCGCATGTACGTGCTGCTCAACGCAGTCCGCCTGGACGAGGCCACGCGCACTGCTCTGATGGCCAAGGCCGCAAGAGACGGCGCGACCGTAGTGTTTTTTTACGCACCCGGGTGTGTGGGCGCGGATGGGCTGGACGCAGGAGGAATCCAGCGGGCTACCACTATCAGCGTCGAAATACAGCCCGAAGGCGGCCCCGCAGCGTATCGGGTTGAGCCAGGCAGCGCTCTGGCCGCACGGATTCCCACCGACGCCACGCTGGGGCCAGACGTGCAGCTATCCCCGCGCCCCATAATCGTGGACCCGAACGCTGAGATTCTCGCCCGCTACCTGGACGGTCCCGTGGCCATAGCGCGGAAAAAGGTCGGGGACGTAACGGTCATCTATTGCGCTTCGGTGACGGCGCCCGTCTACGTCTGGCGCGAGCTTGCCCGGCACGCCGGCGCTCACATCTGGCTCGAAACCGGCGACGGCTTCTACACCGATGGCCAGTATCTGGGCGTCCACGCAGCGAGTGCGGGTGAAAAAGTGATTACCTTGCCCTGGCCGCGGAAGATCATTGACGTGATCGGGGGCGGAGTGATTGCCGAAAGAACAAACGAGATCCGCCGCACGATGGCTTTCGGCGAGACGATGTTGGTGCGCCTCGAATGACCATGCCAGAAAGCACGAAAAATTTCGGAGGAGGCTGGGGGAGAACCCTTTTCAAAGGGCTTGTCCCCAGCAAGAGCCGTCAGGGCCGCGCGTGTGGGCCCGGCGACGAGAATAAGGTGAATAGAGTGCGACAGCGGCCCTCATGGCGCGCTTAGACTGTCCGGTTGCCGGGCCAAGCGTGCTCAAACCTTGCCTGGAGATGAGGACAAATGGCCAGTTGCGATACCGAGAAGATAAGAGTAGCCATCGTTACCGGTGGCCATCCCTTCGACGTGCCTGCATTGCACCGCGCCTTCCGCAGCATACCCGACGTTGACTTCTATCCCCAGCACATGGAAGATTTCGCCACCGATGTGGCCGGCATCCGCGACACCTACGACGTTGTCGTGTTCTACAATTTTCACCAGACCACTCCCACCGGCGAAGGGCCGTGGCATGAGCAGAAAATGAAGGAAGCCCTCGAAAAGCTTGGCACCACTCCTCAGGGCATCGTTGTCCTCCACCACGCCATCCTGGCCTTCCCGAGGTGGGACTTTTGGTCAGACCTCGTGGGCATACGAGACCGCCAGATATTCGGCTACTTCTTCGACCAGCAGATCCGCGTCGAGATTGCCATGCCCGACCATCCCATCACTCGCGGCCTGCAGAGCTGGGAGATGGTAGACGAGACCTACACCTGTCTCTTATACACATCT
>JANZZA010000626.1 GCA_026419655.1 Armatimonadota bacterium
GATTTTGCGGGCCACGTCGGCCGGGTCAATGGTTAGCGACTCGTCAATCTCGGCGATGACTGGGATGGCCTTGGCTGACACAACGGCGGCGGCCGTGGCGAAGAACGTGTAGCCCGGCACTATGACCTCGCAGCCGGGGCCGATCTCAGCGGCCACATAAGCAGTTTCGAGGGCCCCAGTGCCTGAATGGACCGCCAGCGCATACTTCACGCCGAAAAACTCCGCCGCCTCTTTTTCCATCTGGGCCACCAGTGACGGACGAGGATTGTAATAGCGGGTCAGATGTGGCCCCGCCCCCAGGTCCTCGTTCTCGATAGCGGCCCGGATTTTAGCCTGAGCTTCCTCGCTAAAACCCCACAGGTCTGCCAGTTGCATGAATTCCTCGATCCCAATCTTCGGCTCTGGCCTGGTCATCTCGCTCCCTCCTAGAAATTTCCCGCCTGCCCTAAGCGCCGGCACCTGCTCCGAGCGAAGGATACAACCTTCCCAAGGACCTACCTTTTTTTCTTTGCTGCCGCGCTCTCACCGCATTGGACCGGGCAGGTCGCGACCGCTTTTTTCTGCTTTCCCCGAGAAGCCCTTGAAGAGAGTCACCTGCCAGACTCCCTCCGTGAACTTCCCCATCCCTGCTCCACCACACGGGCTTTTTCACGGGGCCCAGGGGCCGTCCTCTCCACGCCCAGGCAAACGGCCGTGGCCGTCGAGCAACGAGTAGAGGTTGGGCCGCAGGTACGGTCGCATAGTACGGGTCTGGCCCGTCGGCGAAGGCGTCTAGCTTTCCGCGGGGGGGCGCTCCTTGGCCTTGTCGGCTTCTGCAGCTAGCTTGCGGGCAGCTTCGGCATGTGCAGCCATTTCCTCGACGGTGCGCGTGTGCAGTCGCGCTGCGCCTTGGAAGCCTTCCCGTGTCGGCAGCAGTTCACCCCTGGCCCAGCGCTCCTTGGCTTCCTGGATAGCCTTCTTGTACTGCGGCAGCCACTGCTCCTGCGCGATTAGCATCTCGTCCACCATCTGCCAAATCTCCGGCGGGTTGCAGACGGCTCCGGTGAGCGGGTCCATCATGAAGGCCTGGCGGAGCAGGAAATCATCGCCGCGGACCGCAGCCTCCACGGCCAGGCGCTGCACGCTAATGCTGGCATTGCATACGGCCGCCGGCCCCAGCGGCAGGTCCCCAATTATTGGGATGTGGATCCCGTGATAGTCCACGTACCCTGGTACTTCAACTATGCAGTCGGGCGGCAGGTTAGTGATACAACCGCGGTTGACGACGTTGAAATGGCCGCGATAGACGCGTCCGGTCTCCAGGGCCTCGATAATGTACGAGCCATGCTCGTGGCCACGGTCTTCAGGGTTGAAGGTGTACGGCGGCGCCTGCATCCAGTTTGGAAAGTCGTACTCGAACCAGTTTCGGCCCTCGCGGCAGACCCGCAGATACCCGCCTGTCTCGCCGTTTATCCATGAGCCAAGGTCAATCCACTGGGGTATCTCGTCGAGGCGCTTGCGATACCACGGCACATACTCGCTCAGGTGGCCGTTAGACTCGGTGCTGTAGTAGCCAAAGCGCCGCATCATGTCTATGCGGACCTTCTCGGTGCGGCTGAACTCGGGATGGCGCTCGAAGCCCTCAAGAATCTCTTTCTGAGGGATTTCACGGCCCTTGTGACGCACAGAGATATACCAGGTCTGATGATTTATGCCTGCAGCGATTATTTCGACTTCTTCCTTTGGCAGGCCCAGGACCGTCGCTATTTGCCAGTGACCCCATTCAACGCCATGGCACAGTCCGACGCACCACACGCCGCCACCGTACTTGTTGCACGCCCACATGTTCATCGCCATGGGGTTCGAGTGATTTATGAAAAGGCAGTCGGGCTTGGCGACCTCTTTGATGTCCTTGCAGAACTCCAGCAGCACCGGGATAGTGCGCTGGGCGTACATTATCCCTCCTGGCCCCAAGGTGTCCCCGACGCACTGGTCTACGCCGTACTTGAGGGGAATATCTATGTCGGTCTCAAAAGCTTCCAGCCCGCCGACCCGCACAAAGGAGAACACGTAGTCGGCATCCTTAAAGGCCTCGCGGCGGTCCATGGTGGCGGTTATTTTCGCCGGCAGACCCGCCGACTCGATGTCCCGGCGGCAAAGCTGATAGACCATATCCAGGTTGCGCTCATTGATGTCCGTGAAGGCGAAGTGAGTGTCACGCAGCTCCGGCACGCACAGAATGTCTCGTACCTGCGAGCGGGTGAAACCTACGCTGCCTGCGCCGACCACAGCGACTTTGATGGGCATGTCCTGACCCCCTGTCCTTGGACGACTGACGCGGACCGGCCACCGGCATGGGCGACCAGCGGCGCTATCTTTAGCACGTCCCTTGCCTCTAAGCAACAGCTTTTTCTGTTGCCAGCATCAGAACCTATTGGTCGTCATCTTGGTCCTGGAGGCTCCGAAAGCGTGCGGCACAATGACGGCACGTGACCTTCTTAGTGTAGCCTTTGACACGCTTGCGGAGAATGCTTTCCCCGCGGTTTCCTGTCTGGCGAGAGCCGTAAAAAACTTTACGCAACCGCCCAGGTCCCCGTTTTGAGAGTATTCGGTTTTCTAAAGCTACTGTTGGAAAGGTTCCCGCAGCGCTTGGGAGACGCGCACCGAGGCAAAGGCTCAGACACACTACTTTCTTCAGTTTCGTGGCCCTGTATAGGCCAACACCGGGTTTTGGACAGACCACCAAGGCAATTCTCTAAGCCTTACTTTTTCCTGCCTGAAACGAAAACCTGAGTAAACTGAAAACTCACCCGTTTTGGGTGAGATGACACGGCACAAGGTCGGTGATAAACTGCCTCTTCCAACTCAACGCTCTAGCGCGCAGTGAGGAGCGCATGACGGGGGGATTGTCAATGGCTCTCAAGGGAAATGCTCTTATCGGCCAATCCGGAGGACCGAGCCCGGTCATCAACGCAAGCGTGGTGGCCGCAGTCGAGGCAGCGCGACAGGTACCGGAGATCGAGAACTTCTACGGCGCGCTCCACGGCCTCGACGGCGTTCTCAACGAGGCAATGATTGACCTGTTCAGGGAAGACCCGGAGACGCTGAAAGGTATCGCGCGGGCGCCATCTGCTGCTCTGGGCACGTCGCGCCTCAAGCCTAAACCGGCGGACCTGGAGCGCGTCTTCGAAGTCTTCAAGGCCCACAACATCCGCTACTTTTTCTACATCGGCGGCAACGACTCCCAGCTCGCCTGCCACCACATCTCCGAGCTTGCCAAGCAGGGCGATTGGGAAATCCGCATCGTCGGTATCCCCAAGACCATTGACAATGACCTGATGGTCACCGACAACTGCCCAGGCTTTGGCAGTGCCGCTCGTTACGCTGCAGCCGCCACTGCTTTCGTGAGCAAGGACGCCGAGGCCTTTGGCAACATCGAGGTAGTCGAGATCATGGGCCGCTACGCCGGATGGCTTACTGGCGCCACAGCGGCTGCCCGCCGCGAAGAGCGCGACGGCCCCCATCTGGTCTACGTGCCGGAGTTCAAGGTAGACCCGGAGAATTTCCTGGAGGACGCCAGGGCCGCCTTCGACGAGTACGGCTACCTTGTCGTGGCCGTATCCGAGGGGTTTGCCTTTTCCGAGGCGGAACTGGCCACGGTCAGCGACAAGGTGGACGAGTTTGGGCACAAGCGGCTGGGCGGAGTAGCCCAGGCCCTAGCCGAAATGCTCGAAAAAGAGCTGGGCGTCCGGGCGCGCTTCGACCGGCTCGGAAACCTGCAGCGCTGCTTCCAGTACTGCCTGTCGCGAGCAGACTGGCAGGAAGCCTACGCTGTGGGCCAGGACGCCGTGCGCCGCGCCGCAGCCGGTGAGACGGACGTGATGATCACGATCCAGCGCAAGTCCAACGACCCCTTCACCTTTGAGTGTGAGACCACTTCTCTGCTCTCGGTAGCCGACAAGACGAAGCTGGTGCCGCGCGAGTGGATAAACGAGCGGGGCAATGGCGTCACCCAGGAATTTCTCGACTACGTGACACCACTGCTCGAAGGCGAGGATATACCCGGTGGCGGCCTGCCGCATTATCCGCGCTTCCAGGGCCACCGCATTGAGGCAAAGTTGCCGCCCTATGATCGTCCGAAGTAGTCTCAGCGGCTCGGCCGGCTCCTCTTTAACATTGCGCATCTGGCGTAAGCAGCGCGGAAGAGTTGGTTGAATAGGTCTGGGGGGAAACCCTTGAAAAAGGGTTTCCCCCCATGAAAAATCTCCCGTCATCACTGCGGGAAGAAAGCCAGTCTGACACCCCAGTTTTGGGCCGCCTTTGAGGTCCGCAAAGCCCTGGCCCCGCTGGGCTGCTGCTCAGGGCAGGGCGTAGCTGACGATTTCCGGGCCGCTGGTGAAGTAGATGCGGCGGCCGCGGATGGCGAAGCCGCCGGTGATGCCGCCCGGGTATGCTGCCATGATGCGTGCTTGCCTGGCGGCGGTGTCAACCGTGAAGATGCCGCCGGTGGCCAGGCCGTAAAGCTCGCCGTCTGGGCCGGGGCCCAGGGCGTTGTAGATTACGCTGCCGAGGCCGTGACGCCCCTGACCGATTACCTGACGCGCGACAGGATCGAAAACGAACATGACGGGGCCCGCAAAGCCGTAGACCAGCCTATCGCGCCCCACCGCGAGGGCCTGTATTGTACTCTGTCCTGCTACCGGCACCGTCTCGAAAATCTTCTTCTTCTGCTGTGTGTCCCAGAGAAATATCTTGGCCTCAGCTTGCGTCGGGAAGCTGCCACCGCCCCCAGATATTGTCGTGCCGCCGACGATTAGGCCATCCGGAAGGGCCGCCAGCGCTACCACACTCTGGTCCTGTACCACATGAGGATACTGTTCCACCGCACCCGTTTCCGGGTCGAGGCAGCATAGCGGCCCGCCCAGTTTTCCATAGCCGGCCACAGCTCCGATGTAGACCTTCCCGTCCGGGCCGGCAATCATAGCCATCGGGCGCCACCCGGAATCCTCGCCGGGATAGTGGACAAGCCAGGGATTTCCCTCGCGGGTGGGTGCTGGCGCGTAGGGCATGGCTGGACGGTAAATCATTATCGGGGCACTGCCCCCGTAAGCTGCGCAAATCAGCCTGTCATCGTAAGCGAGGAACGAATAAATCTCCCCGCCGCCGGGCCGGCCCAAAAGTTCCCACGCGTCGCCGTCCGGGTCGGCGCGGAAAAAATACAGGGGCAGGGCCGTGCTCCCGTATAACCTGTCGTCAGGCCCGAGGCCAATGCGGAAGAGGTCTATGGGCTTGCCGGCGTACGCAACAGGGTTGGTCTTCGCCTCGCCGGTAGCCGCGTCGCGCACAGTGACTGTGGTGCCGTCGTAGCTGACCAGGCAGCCGTCGCCGAGCCTCAGCGGCGGGGCCGGCCTGACCTGGTCGGCCGCAATCACCGTCGCTGTCCAACCTTCGAGGCGGAGTCGCGCATCGCCGGCGGTGGCGTAGACCTTTCCGTCGTCGCCGCGATATACGCTGCAGCAGCCAGGGCCGGCAAGCTCCGCAGGCAAAATGTCTCGGTGCATACCGGTCCCTATTTCGTATGCCACGAGATGACGAGAGGTGAAGCCTATGCCCACGTACACGAAACCCTGGTCGTCAGCGGCTAAATGTCGGGCATAAAGCTCCTTCGGGTCCATGCGGCCCAGGTCTTCGCCAGTGCCGGCAAGTGGGTCAAAGCGTATGAGCTTGGCGTTTGGGTAGGTGCAGCCGTAGAGCTTTCCATCAGGGCCAAGGCAAAGCTGCCAGACATATTGCTCCGTTGGGCTTGGCTGGCCCATGTCAACCAGTGCCCGCTGGCTCCAGTCCAGACGCAGGATATGGGCATTGGGTAACGTGCCGACGTAGACGCGTCCCTCCGGTCCAACGGCCAAGGCCCACGCGCCGATTTCCGTTGGCACCGGGCTTGAGAACACATCCGTTTCGCCAGTCAGCGGGTCCACAGCCACCAGGTCCAGCGTATCCCCAACATAAATATGTGTGGCGTAGACTCGCTCAGTCCCGGCAGTCGGACCAGGCCCAACAACGGTGGCCAGATTGCCCCCGATGCCAAGAAAGCGCGCATGCAAAGTGAATCCCTCCGGCTGAGCCAAAGCCGCCGCTGTCAGCACTATGCCAAGCCCAAAGATAAGTATCACCAGTCTACGCACGGCAACCACCAATCAACCAAGGCCCGGCGCACCGCCGAGCCAAGGGTGCCTAAGAGAGGCACGAGCATCGTATGCGCGACAACCACCTGCCGGCCCGACCTTCTCCAGGCAGCCCCTCGGCCCTTCCGTGCCAGGCTCGAACAATGCCGTGCGAAATCTAGCCACGGCAGAGCTTGTTTGCCCGACCACAGCACGGACTTGTCAAGCCGTGCGTTGCTTGCTGCCTCCTTTGCACTGGTTCCTTTGCTGTTCGCCGAAGGAGTCAGCGTGACTTCCCACCCTTGTTGAAAGGCGGGCAAAGCTCAGCCGCAAACCACGGCGCCCCCTCTTCAAACCTCCTCTGGGGAAAACCCTTTGAAAAGAGTTCTCCCCCAGCCCCCTTCCCAAACTTTCTCATGTTTTGTGGCTTCAGACGCGCACACTTTACATGCCTCTGCTTGGAGGAGACCCGTGGCACCGTCTCTCACGGGAAGGAACCGCGCTATATTCACCGAAGTGGACGCAACGGGACGTAGTATGTTATTGTATGAGGGCCTCGCACGGTTGCAGACTCAAGCAAATCGGAGGAAAGCGATGGGAAGGCGCGCAGACACCATTGCCACAGGCGGCTTCTATCGGCCCACTCAGGTGGCTGCCTGGCTGACGGTAAGTATCGGCTTTCTGTTAGCTGTCACCAGCGTCGCTGTAGCCGCCCAGGAAAGTCGCACAGAGCCCTGCTTCGCTGTGGGCCATGAAGGCGAATGGCTTTTCGCCGAAAACAAATGGCGGATGGGTGATGGCGTCCTGGTGCAGGAGAGCCCTGACCGCCGCGGCTCAGCGTTCTTGCGTGCGCCGGCCTTTTCGGATTTCCGTCTTTCCGTAGAGTTTTTCATTCATCCACAGGGGCCAGGCGTCCGCGCCGCGGCCATTATCTTCCGGGCCACCGGCACCCTCACGCACTACTGGCTCCACCTGGATTCCAAAAACGGCAATGCCATTCTTGTCCGCTCGACGCCCGGGAACCGCTGGATTGAGATTGGTCGCCGCCCTGCTCCTCTTCGGGCGGGCATATGGCACCGCGCGGACGTGGCGTGTATTGGGAGCCGCATCCGGGTGCGCCTGGACGGCCAGCCCGTGCTTGACTTCACAGATACAGCGCTACCGGCAGGTTACGTTGGTCTTGGCACCAGTGAGGGCTGCGTGGAATTCCGCAATCTGTGTATCCGAGGGAGGGTTGTTACAATGCCGCCGCTCAAAGAAGAAAGGCCGCCATACAAAATCATCTCGCGGGGCGAAGCTGCCGGGCCGTATCAGGCTTTCCCCGATGCCTGCCGGCTGCAAAATGGAGACATCATGTGCGTGTTTTACGCCGGCTATGGTCACACCACGCTGCCAAACCCAGAATGGCCCAAGGGCGGGCGCCTTTGCTATGTGCGCTCCAGCGATGAGGGCCGCACGTGGAGCGAACCGCGCATCCTCTACGACAGTGAGTTCGACGACCGCGACCCCCACATCGCCCAGCTTGCCGACGGGACGCTCATTTGTAGTTTCTTTCCCTGGGCACCGACGGAAGGCGGAGATTTCCTTGCCGTGCAGGTCGTGCGCTCTTACGACAACGGCGAAACCTGGGAGCCGCAGGCCGAAACGTTGCTCGAGGGCTGGGCCTGTTCCGCGCCAGTGCGCCAGTTGCCGGACGGCACCTGTTTGCTCGGAGTGTACTATATACCGCCCGGCGGCCAGGTGGCCTGGGGCGGCGTCATCCGCTCGACCGATGGCGGGAAGACCTGGAGCGAGCCGGTGCCAATTGGTGATAAGGCCGGGCTATCCCTGGCTGCCGAAACTGATGTAATCCAGCTTCGCGACGGCAGGCTTTTCGCGGCCCTGCGCGGCGAGACCGTCAACATGCATTATGCTACAAGCCCTGACGGCGGCCTGACGTGGTCCGACGTGCGCGACATAGGCTTCCCCGGCCATTGCCCGCATCTCAATCGGCTGAGCACTGGCGAGATTCTCCTGGCCGTCCGCCTGCCTGACACGTCCCTTTACGTCAGCCGCGACGAGGCACGCACCTGGCAGGGCCCGTACATCCTCGACCACGTAATCGGCGCCTACCCTGCCACCGTTGAGCTGAAGGACGGCACCGTGCTGGCGGTCTATTACGAGGAAGGCGAGGGCTCTGCGATCCGGGCCTTGCGTTTTCGGGTCGTTCCGGGTGGGATTGAGTTTCTCCCGTGGTAGCCAGCGCCGGAAATGGGCGTGGGCACGCGCACCACGGTAGCGCAACCCCTGCGTCGAGAATGTCTGCGTGCGGCGG
>JANZZA010000636.1 GCA_026419655.1 Armatimonadota bacterium
GGACAGCCCTGTCGGCCTCGGCGGCCTTAGACACTGGCACCTGGGCAATCATTTCGCCCGTGCTCGGATTCTCTACGTCCAGCCGCCTTTCGGCCTCAGCATCAACCCAAGCGCCTCCGATGAAGTTGCGCATAATCTTCACATGGCCCACCTGCCTGAAATCCAGCAACGCCGGCTGAGTGTGATATCTCTTTCTGATTCCTCGTGGGCAGAACTGTCCAAAAGCTTCTCTTCTGAGGGAAACCCTTTGAAAAGGGTTGTCCCCCAGGCCCCCTTCCCAAACTTTTTCGTGCTGTGGCCCCTGCCGACTACTTGAAGTTTTGTTCCTCGTACTGCTTGATTTTCTCAAAGCCCTGGGCCTGGACGCGGCGGCGCTCCTCGCTCATTCCCTGGCCGATCTCGGCCGACAGGTAGGCATCCACGATGTCGAAAGCCTGTAGCCGCCCGACTATCCATGCCCCGAAGCAGAGGATGTTGGCGCGATTTATGACGTAATGCAGCCTCGCGGTAGTGGCGGATTCGGCTACGCCGGCGTAGATGCCTTTAAACTTGTTGGCACATATGCACACGCCCATGCCCGTGCCGCAGGTAAGGATACCGCGCTCGGCTCGCCCATCGAGTACAGCAGCCGCCACCCGCGGCGCGGTCTCATAGAAGTACATCGGCTCCTCAGCCCGCTGCATGCCCAGGTCTATCACTTCGTGGCCTTGTTCGACGAGGTGTTCCTTGACGGCCTGCATTAGCTCGAAGGAGCAACCCTCGGCGGCAATGGCCAGCCTCACGCTCTTTCACCTCCCCTGTCTAAGGAATTCGTGCGCTGCGGCCACGATGTTCTCGGTGTTTATGCCGTACTTGCTAAAGAAGGCCTCGTCGTCGCCGGACTCGCCAAAGCAGTCGGGAATGCCGAGGCGGCGCATTGGACACGGTACAGTTTCTGCCAGGACCTCAGCGACGGCGCCCCCCAGGCCGCCGATGATGTTATGGTCTTCCACCGTGATGATACGTCCGATGTCGCGGGACGCGGCCACGATTTCGGCAACGTCAAGAGGCTTCAGGGTCGGCATATGCACGACGCGGGTGGACATGCCATCGGCGGCCAGCAGCTCGGCCGCGGCCAGAGCTTTGGCCGTGGTAATTTCCGTAGAGAAAATGGCCAGGTCGCTGCCTTCCCGAAGGCGATAGGCCTTTCCGATGCGGAAGTCGTGGCTCTCGTCGAAGATGGTAGGGACCTCGCAACGCACGGTACGGATGTATACGGGGCCGTCATGGGCGGCGGCGGCAAACACAGCCTGGCGCGTCTCAAAGGCATCCGCTGGCGCCAGCACCGTCATATTGGGGATAGCGCGCATAATCGCAAGGTCTTCGAAGGCCTGATGGGTGGCCCCCGCCTTTCCTGTAGGAGCGCCCCCGTAGCTGCCATTTATCTTGACATTGAGTCTCGGATAGGCCACCGATATGCTTACCTGGTCGAGGGCGCGCTTGCTGGCAAAAACCGCGAAGGTGGATACAAATGGCAAGAGGCCGACCGTAGCCATGCCGGCAGCGATGCCAATCATATTCTGCTCGGCCACGCCTATCTCGTAATAGCGGTCTGGAAAGTGCTCGCGGAAGATAGCGACCTGGGTAGATGTGCCAACGTCAGCGTCTAGCACTACCAGGCGCGGCTCGATAGCCCCCAGCGCAACCAGAGCCTCCCCAAAGGCCTTGCGCGGCGCATACATTTCTCCCTTCATTGGGATGACACGCTCTATTATAGTTGTGTCTGGGACACCGTCCTGACTGCTCGCAAGACGGTCCGCACTATGCCTCTTCGGCGGCAAGCCTTTGGAGACTGTTGCAAAGAGTCTGTTTCTCGGCCCCCAGCCGCAACCGCGGGCAAAAGGTCGGGCGCGCTGCGTTGTACACTTTGTTTATTCTGGATAGGCCAACACCGACCTTTGCAACAGTCCTCTTTGAAAAGGATTGTCCCCGGGCCTCTTTTAGAGATCCCTTGGACAGTCTCCACTGCACGCGCCTACGGCGCACCCTGAAGCTCAGCGCTGTGCCACGCTTCGGCCGCGGTACGCTTACCCCTGTCTCTTATACACATCT
>JANZZA010000656.1 GCA_026419655.1 Armatimonadota bacterium
AGCGGACTGGGCCCGTGGAGTAGCACGGTTTATTTCGTCCGCCAGAACGACATTGTTCAGCACAGGCCCCGGCCGAAACTCAAACTCCCCGATTTTCTGATTGAAAACGAAAACACCCGTGATGTCTGACGGGAGCAAGTCCGGCGTACACTGCAGCCGCGCGAAGGTGCAGCCAAGCGAAATGGCCAGCGACCGGGCGAGCATAGTCTTGGCAACTCCTGGCACGTCCTCAAAAAGCAGGTGTCCCTCGGCCAGCAGGGCCGCCAAAGACAAGCGAATCACGTCCCGCTTGCCCACAACCACTTTCTCGACGTTGGAGATTATCCCATTAGCCAGCTCTGCAACCGCCGCCAAGTCATCCTGTGACATGCTGGAGCCTCCAAGGAGACTGTTGCAAAGGTCGCTTTCCTGCCCTCCAGACGCACTCGCAGGCGAAAGGTTGGGCGCACAGCGTGGCACACTTTCTTCGCTCTGGATAAGCCAACACCGGCTTTTGCAACAGCCCTCCAAGAACCTATTTCCTCCGCCCAATTACGGGCTGAGCCGACCCCCAGACCCTCTTGATACGCAAATTGGCCCGTAAGGTGACTCTTGCACAACCCACCTCTGCGCGTGCTGACTTCTCTGGCGAGCACAACCTCGGGGCTGCAATGATAACCCTTCCTGCGGCGGGCGCCCCGAAAATGAGGGTCTTGCGACAGTCCCCCAAGTATCCTGGCCAACCTGAGCATATGTGTTGAATACCTTAGCCGCGATCCCTTTGATACCTCTCAGGTAACTGTTACAAGACCATTGCTTACCTCTCAACGACCGGGCCGCGCCCGTGCAGTATTCGGTGTCGGTGCAAACCGGTGCAGTACGCAGACTGGCAGCCACGTCGAGACGAGTTTTGCAACACTCAGCTCAGATGCCCCAACAGGCTGCTGCACTTGACAGCCGAATAGAGTATCCTTTGGGGCTGCATGAGCGACCGGGCGCAAAACTTCGTCTGCGGATTAGACGTGGGCACCACCAAGATATGTGCTGTGGTGGCCAGCATAGATCTCACCGGCGACCTATCCATTGCTGCGGTGGGCACGGTGCCTGCAGCCGGTATTGACCGCGGCATCGTGGTAGACATGGACGCCGCCACCGGAGCAATCAAAGAAGCAGTGCGCCTGGCCCAGGAAGCCGCTGGCGTGCCGGTCTACTCAGTATACCTCGGCCTAACCGGTGCCCACATCTCGTGCGTCAACGTCCGGGGCCGGGCCTACGTCACCGGTCCCCAGGTCGGACCGTCGGACATCGAAGAAGCTATCTCCTCGGCCAGAGATTCCGTGCCCCTTACCTCAGACAGGCGGATTCTTCAGCACACCGTCCGCGAATTTGTGCTTGACGGGGAACGAGGCATCCGGCGTCCGCTGGGAATGGTAGGCCGACAGCTTGACGTGAATCTCCACGTTGTGACAGGCCGAGCAAGTATTGTTGACACCCTTGTGGCGGCTGCAGAAGCCGCTGGCCTATCCGTGGCGGCTGTTGCGTTAGAGGCCCAGGCCACCGCTGCTGCCGTGCTCACCGAAGCTGAGCAAAAACTCGGCTGTATCATTCTCGACATCGGAGGCGGCACCACCGACCTGGCCGTTTTCGCCGATGGCGCCATCTGTTATACCGCAGCCATACCAGTAGCAGGCAATCGGGTCACCATGGACATCGCTAGAGTCCTGCGGATAGCGCCCGAGGAAGCCGAGCGCGTGAAACGCGAACACGGGCATGCACTACCGGAAGAAGTCGGCGAAGACGAAATGATCGAAGTGGTTGTGGTCGGGACAGAAGAGCGGCGCGAGGTGCCCCGGCGACTGCTCGCTGAAATAATACAGGCACGGATGCAGGAGATCTTCGAGGCGGTAGCCGAAAGACTGACGACAGAGCGGCTCTGGTCGCTGGCGCCAGCAGGCGTGGTATTGTCGGGCGGAGGCTCAGAGCTTGCAGCTACGGCGCGGCTAGCCACGACAATACTTCGTGACCTGCCAGCGCGGGTAGGCGCACCCCGCGGCATAAAGGGACGCAACGACCTCGTAGCCGAGCCAATGTACTCAACGGGCGTGGGTCTGGCGCAGCTAGCAGCAGCGGAGCGCGTCTGGTGCACGACCCGGCCCGGAAGGCCTATCAAGCCTGCTGTCACCCTGCGGCGATTATGGAACGCCTTCGCCCAGCGCGCCCTCGAAACCTGGCACCGTATTAGCGCCCACCGCCGGTGACAGGGAAGGTCTTGCCGAGGATGCAACACAAGAGAGCTTCCGAGAGGGGCACGAGGGAAGAACCCTTTTCAAGGGCGACCTTTGCAGAACCATCGTTTCATCCGTGAGCCGCGCCCATGCAGCATAAATTGAGGGTGCAAACTTGCGCTGTGCATAGACCCGTATCCGCGGACAGGGACCTTTTGCGGCAGTCACCAAAGGGGCTACCCCAGGACCAGCCCTCAAGCGCCTTTCGGTGGCTGGCGGCTGCTTCGAAGACGGCTGTAGCGGCTGACGGCCCCCTGGGAGCAGTGCGAAACCCACGGCGCCACAGGCTGTCTAATAAAAAGGGTTGCGGTAACAGAGTCTGTTTTTACGGGGCCTGAAATGTCTCAATGTTTGTCGTGGCGCGAGGTCGAGGCGCTCGCCGAGGGGGCAGGCG
>JANZZA010000687.1 GCA_026419655.1 Armatimonadota bacterium
TCGCTCGACGGGCAGAACTGGCTGCTGCTGGGCTACGTGGAGCCGGAGGATGGCTGGCCTGCGACGCATGGCCCCGAAGCTTTCGTCGAGCCGCTGGGTGACGGCAAATGGCGCATCTACGTCAATTACGGTTGCCAGCGGGGCGGTGAACCCTATGACTATCGCTATGACCGGATCCGCTGCATGTGGCGGGACGTGGACGAAGCGGAACTGACTCGGTACCGTCGCCTGTTGGAGGCCACCAGCGTTCAGCCCTGAAAGCAGTGGGAGGCTACCCGGCTTTCCTAGTTGTTGGCGCTACTAAACGGTGCTTCTCGAAAGCCCTTGGACAAGGTTGTCCGGCAGCAGACCCCTATTCGCCGTCGCACAACCTGCCTTCGCGCGTGCTTATGTCCCCGTGGTTACTTCCCTGGCGGTCAGAACCTTGGGGGCCGCGGGAGTAACACTTTCCGCGCTGGGTAGCCTGAAGACCGAGGTTTTGCACCGTCTTTCCTGAAAAAGGGCCCCGGCAAACCCGAGGCCCAAACCTTTGCAGTTTTTTCCCGCCCCACACGTTTTTGCGCCGGTTATTTATGGCTGAGCGGGTAACTGCCACGAGCGACAAGCCGTCACGTCAGCCTTGCGACCGTGGCCTGACGTAGCCAGGGCCGTAGACAGGACGGAGCAGGTTAGTGGTGATATAGGCACTGGTATCGTTATAAGTCTTTGGCGAGGGAGCTGGGTTAGGTACCGTGAGGATGCCAGTTGGATTTCGGTCGGGCCATTTCTTGACCGGGAAGCGGTCGGCGAACCAGTGGGTGTTTAGTTTCTCGCCGGGCGCGGCTTCCCCAATGCAGTAGACCCAGCCGTTCTGCGAGCCGATGATTATCAGGCCGCCGGCTACGCAGGGCGTGGCGTCGAAGTCAAAGCCGTCGTTGAACACCCAGACCGGCTGGCCCGTGTCTTCGTCCAGGCACCACAGCCGTCCGTTCCGGCACGGTACCAGCACCAGCCCGTTAGCCACCGCCGCAGAGCTCCATATCCTGTCAGCCAGACGCACTTTCCATACGAGGCCACCGTTGCCGGTCCTCAACGCATAGAAGACTCCGTCATTGCAGCCTACGTACAGGCGCTTTTTCTCAGGATTGATGGCGACAGTAGCCCAGATGCCGCGCGGGAAAGCCAGGTGCCAGATGCGTTTGCCGGTGGCGGCGTCAAGACACCACAGGTGGCCTTTTTCGCCCGTGTTGCCGGTGGCGCAGCCGACGTAAATGCGTCCCGCAAAGTAGACCGGGGTGGAGTCGGTGTCGCCAAGGGTGCGGAAGGACCAGAGCTTTTTGCCGGTGCGGGCGTCACAACAGTGCAGATAGCCGCGGCTGGTGCCGATGTAGACCCGGCCGCGCGCTACGCAGGGTGAAGACTCAGCACTCCCCTCGACCGGCGTGCGCCAGAGGATTTTTCCTGTGCCCGGGTCGAAGCAGTAAAGGTGGCGGTCTTCGCCGCCGATGTAGCCGCGACCGCCTACTACAACGGGATTGCTGTCCATGTCATTGCCGGTGCGCGTTTCCCAGACCATTTTGCCGCTCATGGTGTAGCAGTGAATTTTGTTGTCCCGGCCGCCGTGGTAGATGCGGTCGCCAAAGACGGAGATACTCCCCTTGATGGAATGGTGGTTCGGGTAATACCAGAGCAGCCGGCCGCGCAGCGCGTCAATGCAGTACACGTAGGAATCTGACGACCCGAAATACACTTTCCCGTCGGCGAAACATGGCTGACCGGTCCAGCCAAGGCCGGTCCATGGGAAATTGGGCGTGAACTTGGGGTCACCGCGGCGCTCGTAGGGGCCTTCTAACTTGGTGCGCGTGCGGAAGCGCCAGAGCAATTTGGGGCGCCGGGGGATAGGTCCAACAGCCGACAGGTTTCGTTCCGGACTGCCCCGGAACATGCGCATGGCCGCATCGGGTGGTACTAAGGAGCTTGCAGGCACCTGCGCAGTAGGGACGTGCGACGACACTGGTGGCCCCTGAGCCAGTAACTCAGCCTCTTTGGCCGTTTCACCGGCCCCGGGCCTGACTTGTCCAGGCGCGTCCACTTGCGAGCTAATAGCTGAGGAAGCGTGCCCCTGTGCCGGCCAGCGCAATCTGGCTCCTTTGTCTTCTGATGGGCCCCCCGTAGCGGGCAGGCGTTCAACGGAAGAACCGACTGTTGCCGCTTGCTTGGAAGGCCTGGTTGACCACAAACCCACCAGGAGCGACGATGTGACAATTAGCACAAGTGCGCTCGCCACTATGCTGGAGCGGACTATCCCGATTCTCGAAGTGCTGCTGCCTATCTGAACTCTCCTTATCGTCCTACGGGATTCCTGAACCGCCTGCTGCGATGTTGTGTACCCTGCAGGCGGCCGAGTCTAAACCTTTGCATGGCCGCCACGGCAAGAGCTTACCACCACGCTGCTCCCAGACTCAACGCTGCGGAGGGTCTGGTTGCCTGCGGAGTCGCCAGCGTGCAAGAGCAGTGAGGCTGCGGTAAGTAGCCCGGGTTTTTAAGCAGCAGACTGATCCGTCGGCGAAGCACGGACAAGGCCGTAGGGCAGCCGCGGCGACGAGCGACCTTTCCAGAGGCCTGTGCGATAAGGCTGCTCGTGACACATGGCCACAGCCCTCGAGGGCGCGGTGAGGAAAATGTGAAAAACAGGGCCGGCCCAGTGAGCAGTGCAAGCAAACCAGAGATGTAACAAAGTCACGGACCGGCAGGTTGCCGTCGGTTATTGAGGAATATCGCCGCTGCGGTGATGCCTCTTGGACCGCCCGCCGCCCGATAGACTAACCTGGCTTATCGCACTGCTTTGTGTGGCGGCAGTGGCCGTTGGCGGCGCATTCTCGGCCCTGGTGCGGTACGACCTCGTTGGTTTCGGTCATCTACCACGGGCGGCTATATACCCTGTTTTCTGGCTGCTCCTGCTCAACGGGCTTACATACTGGGCATGGCGCAAACGGTGCTTCAGCTCCCGGCGCCTGATGTACATCTACGTGGCAATCCTGGTCATGGCCGGTTTCCCAGGTCAGCAGCTCGCCACGTATCTGTATCAGATAATGATTGCCGCCCAGGGTTACGCCACGCCAGAGAACAAGTACCTGGAGACTTTTCTGCCCGTGGTGCCCAACTGGATGGTGCCGTCTAAGGACCCGGACGCGCCGGTGATACGGTGGGCCTTCCAGGGCATGCCAATGGGCCAGAGCCTTCCGTGGCGGCCGTGGGTGGTGCCCCTTCTGGCCTGGACGCCGCTGCTGGTGTCGGTAATGGTGCTGCAAATGTCCCTTGCGACCCTGCTGCGGCGGCGGTGGGCCATCCATGAGCGCGTGTTATTTCCTCTTGCCCGCATCCCTGTCGAGCTTGTTAGCTACGAAAGCTCAACCGCGTTGTTCCCAGCATGCTTTCGGAGCCCATGGTTCTGGGTAGCCTTTGCCATCCCCGTGCTCATCTACTCGAAAAATGCCCTGCACTACTACTTTCCAGGCATCCCGGAAACACGCCTCATACGTGATATAGGCTGGGTTTTCCAGGACCGGCCGTGGACCGTGCTCAACGGGTGGCAGTACAACATCTACTTCGAAATGATAGGTGTCACCTACCTCGTGCAGGATGATATGGGATTTAGCCTGTGGTTCTCGTGGGTGCTGCGCAAGTTCATCATGGTGGCACGAGAGGGCTATGGGCTTGCCAGCCACGACGATTTCTTCACGCACCAGGGCATTGGGGCCTATGCGCTACTGGTTTTCATATATGTCTGGCTGGCCCGGCACTCACTTGGTGAGGCGTGGCGGAAAGCTGTTTACAACGACCCGGCCATAGACGACACCGAGGAGCCGCTGTCGTACCGGACGGCCTTTGCTGGGCTGGCTCTGGCGGTACTGGGTTTCCTCGCATGGGCGCGAGTGGCTGGGGCAGCAGTGGGCTACACGGCGCTGACGCTCTTACTTTACGTTATTAGCATCACCGTGCTTACGCGGCTGGTGGCCGAAGGCGGAGTATTTGCCGTGTGGACGCCCATCGCCCAGCCCCATACGCACGTGGTCAACATTTTCGGCCCCAAGGCCATGGGCCTGCCCACGGTGACGATTCTCCATTATATCGGCTGGAAATACGGCGACACGGCCTCCTG